>JAYSLR010000001.1:0-10336 GCA_043725365.1 Rhizobacter sp.
CGCGCCGCGCGCCGAATAGTCGAGAAAGCTGCGCCGGCGCCCGCTGCGGTCGAAGTCGCGGATCTTGCCCGGGCCGTCGCAGGCGGTGAAGCCCCAGACGTTGGCGCCGTACTCGAACCAGCCGTTCGGATTCGCGATCGCGTAGGCGCGCTGCGCGTAAACGGCACGGCGCGTGTTCTCGAAATAGTCGATGCCGCGCTGGCGCATGGTCGCGTCCTGCAGGCCGCGGAAGTCGATCCAGACATGCGAATACTGGTGCCCGAACAGCGGCGCGAAGCTCAGGTGCTCGTAGCCCATGAAGCGGCCCCAGGTGCCGCGGTAGCTCTCGGTCCAGGCACTCCACGCGCCCTCTTCGACCGGGTGCGTCGGCGAGCCGAGCGCCAGCAGCACCACCAGCATCGCCTCGTTGTAGCCGTTCCAGTCGTGCGGGATGAACTGCTTCTCGGGGCTCCAGCCCATGCTGATCAGTTGGCCGCGCACCTGCGCCCATTTCCAGTCGATGCGCCAGAAGATCTGGTCGACCGAATCGCGGATCGCGACCTCGTCGGCATGCTCGCCGTCGAAGAACGACTGCGCGTGCAGCATGCCGCCGATCAGCAGCGCGGTGTCGACCGTCGACAACTCGCTCTTCGGCGCGCGCAGCCCGGTCTTCATGTCGAGGAAGTGGTAGAAAAATCCCTTGTAGCCCGCGGTGCCGCGCGCCTGCGGACCCTGCGGCGCATTGTGGAAGAAGCGCACCGTCGTCAGCACCCGTTCACGCGCCTGTTCGCGCGTCACGAAGCCCCGGTCGGCGCCGATGACGTAGGCGGTCAGCGCGAAGCCGACCGCGGCGATGCTCGCCGGCGCCGGCGTGGGGTAGCGGTCCGGCACCATGCCGTTGGCCGGGTTCGCGGTGGACCAGAAGAAGTCGAAGGTGCGCCGTTCGATGTCGTCGAACAGCGGGGGCAGCGCGGCGCGCGCGGCTATCGCAGGCGGCTCGGTCGGCTGCGCCGCGCCCGACGCCGCGTCGACCGCACGGGTGTCGTAGACCGGGTTGGTCCGCTGCAGCATCTGGTCCAGCGGCGTGCAAGCCGCCAGTGGACCCAGCAAGGCTGCACCGCCCCAGCCGAGCAGGCGGCGGCGGTTGATGTCGGGCATGTCAGGCATGAGTGCGCGGTGTGCTTGGCATGGAACGGCGCCGGACAGCGGCTTGCCTAGTTCGAGATCGGTCCCAGAGTGTCGGGCTCACGAATCAGAACGTGTAACTCGCTGAAAGTTTCGGCGTACGGGTCACCCGACGCCTGCGAAGCGTCGCGACTTGAGGCTCCAGGTTCACCGCGTGCCGCGGGCGAGCTTGGCCGTGACCTGTCGGCACTGTGCACAGCAACCGGCGGCACCAGCGCGGTGGACTCGCGTGCGATCAGGTCAGCGCCCAGTGTCTGGTGCCACGGTGCGTGACGGCCGGGCTCCTCGATCTCGAAAGCCAGGCGCTCGAGCGCGAGGCCGCCGAGCTCGGTGATGCGCGCGCGCACCGTCGTCAGCGGCGGGTTCACGTAGCGGCTGACGGGCACGTCGTCGAAGCCGGCCAGCGCGACGTCGTGCGGCACCCTCAGCCCGGCCTCGTTCAGCGCCGCCAGGCAGCCGATCGCCATCATGTCGTTGCTGGCGAACACCGCGCTCGGGCGGCGCGTCAGCGCGACGACCTGGCTGCCGGCGCGATAGCCGGACTCCTGCGTGAAGTCGCCCTGCAGCACCTGCTCGGTCGTGCCGGGCAGCAGCTCGGCAATGGCCGCGCGGTAACCGCGCAGCCGCTCCTGCGCCTCGAAGTTGCTCTCGGGGCCGGCGATGAAGGCGATATCGCGGTGGCCGCGCCCGACCAGGTGCCGGACCATCGCGCAGGCGCCGCCGTGGTTGTCGACCGCGAACGACGAGTGCTGGACGCCGGCGACGTGCGTGTTCATCAGCACCGCCGGCAGGTCGTCGGCGACGTTGCCCCACAGGAAATCGGCGCTGACGTGCGGCGACATCACGAGCAGCCCGTCGACGCGGCCGTTCATCGCGCGCAGCGCGGCGGCGGCCTCGGCCGCGTCGCCGTGCGAACTCGACACCAGCAGGTGCAGCCCGCGCGCGCGTGCCGCGAGGTCGATGCCGCGGATCAGTTCCGAGAAGTACTCGCCGTGCAGGTCGGGCAGCAGCGCACCGACGGTGTGGGTGCGCCGCGTGATCATGCTGCGCGCCGTGCTCGAGGGCACGAAGCGCAGCCGTGCGACCACGCCCATCACATGCTCGCGCGTTTCGGCCGTGACGTTGGTGTGGCCGTTCAGCGTGCGCGACACCGTCGCCACCGACACCCCGGCCACCCGCGCGACGTCCTTGATCGTGGTGGCCATGGTCGCGGTCGCGCCGGGTCAGGCGTCCTGATCCAGCGCCGCGCCGTTCGACGCGATCACGCTGGCGTAGAAGTGCGCGCTGTCCTTGGGCGTGCGCTCCTGGGTGTCGAAGTTGACGTGGACGATGCCGAAGCGCTTGGAGTAGCCGAGCGACCATTCCAGGTTGTCCAGCAGCGACCAGGCGCAGTAGCCGCGCAGGTCCACGCCCTGCTCGATCGCGGCGTGGATCGCACGCAGGTGGCTGCGGTAGTAGGCCAGGCGCAGCGGATCTGACACGCGGCCGCCCTCGGCCTTCGGCGGGTCGTAGAACGCGGCGCCGTTCTCGGTCACGTACTGCGGGATGTTGCCGTAGCGCTGCCTGACCCAGCACAGGATCTCGGTCAGCCCCTGCGGGTGCACTTCCCAGCCGGTGTCGGTGTAGGTCGACTGCGACTGCGGCACGACCGCGGTCTTGACCGGCCACGCGCTCTCCTCGTGGCGGATCATGTCGCGCATGTAGTAATTGATGCCGACGAAATCGATCGGCTCGCCGATCAGCTTGAAGTCCTCGGCGGGCCACTGCGGCCAGGCCTCGCCGAAGATCTCGGTCATCTCGTCGGGGTACTTGCCGAGGAACACCGGGTCGAGGTACTGGCGGTTCATGTAGGCGTCGGCACGGCGGGTCGCGGCCACGTCCTCGGGCCTGTCGCTCGCCGGGTGCTTGGGCGCGAGGTTCACCACCAGCCCGACCTGGTGCCGGCCAAGCGCGCGGTAGGCCTGCACCGCCTTGCCGTGGGCGCGCATCAGCTGATGCGACGCGATCGGCGCCTCGAACCGGTTCTTGTGGCCGGGCGCGAGTGCGCCGTGCAGGTAGCCGCCGTCGGTCACGACCCAGGGTTCATTCAGCGTCGCCCACAGCTTCACGCGATCGTCCAGGCGCCGGAACATCACGCTCGCGTAGTCGGCGAACCAGTCGGCCACGTCGGGGTTGAGCCAGCCGCCGCGGTCGTCGAGCGCGGCCGGCAGGTCCCAGTGGAAAAGGGTGGCCATCGGCTGGATGCCGGCTTCCAGCAGCGTGTCGACGAGGCGCTCGTAGAAGCCCAGGCCGCCTTCGTTCACCGCGCCGCGCCCTTCAGGCAGGACGCGCGCCCAGGCGATGCTGAAGCGGTAGGCCGTCAGGCCCAGGCGCTTCATCAGCGCCACGTCGTCCTTCATCCGGTGGTAGTGATCGCAGGCGATATCGCCGGTGTCGCCGTTCTTCACCAGCCCGGGCGTGCGCACGAAGCGGTGCCAGATGCTCGGGCCGGCCCCGTCGGCCAGCGGCGAGCCTTCGATCTGGTAGGCCGACGTAGCGGCGCCCCACAGGAAGGAGGAAGGGAACTGGTACGTCTTCACCCAAGGCTCCAGCAGAGGTTTTGATTCATGTAAACGTTATCATTTCGATCTCAGCGCACCAATGCGGGTTAATGCGGTGTGAGGAAATGTTGACGCTCGGGCTCGTGCCCGACACGCCCGCGCAACAAAAAGCCGCCTCGCGGCGGCTTGCGTCGGGGAACGGCGACCGGCGCTCAGGCGGCGTACGGCACCATCGCCAGCAGGCGTTCGACGCGCTCTTCGGTCGACGGATGGGTCGAGAACAGACCCTGCAGGCCGCCGCCCGACAGCGGGTTCACGTTCATCATCTGCGCGGTTTCGGGGTGGCGCTCGGTCGTTTCCAGTGGAATGCCCTGCGCGGCCTGGTGGATCTTCTGCAGCGCGCTCGCGAGCGCGCGCGGCTCGCCGGAGATCTCGGCCCCACCGCGATCAGCCTCGAACTCGCGCGCACGGCTGATCGCCATCTGGATCAGGCTCGCGGCGATCGGCGCGAGGAACATCACCAGCAGCCCGACGACCGGGTTCGTCGAGCGACCCTCGCTGTCGCGACCGCCGAAGAACATCGCGAAATTCGCCAGCATCGAGATCGCGCCGGCCATGGTGGCGCTGACGGTGCTGATCAGGATGTCGCGGTGCCGCACGTGGGCGAGCTCATGCGCCATCACGCCGCGCAGTTCGCGCTCGGAAAGCATGCGCAGGAAGCCGGTGGTCGCGGCCACCGCGGCGTGCTCCGGGTTGCGTCCGGTCGCGAACGCGTTCGGCGCGTCCTCCTCGATCAGGTAGACCTTGGGCATCGGCAACTGGGCACGCTGCGCGAGGTCACGAACCATGCGGTAGAACTGCGGCGCGGAGGATTCGTCGACCTGCTGCGCCTTGTACATCCTCAGCACCAGCTTGTCGGAAAACCAGTAGCTGAAGAAGTTCATCCCCAGCGCGACGACGAGCGCGATCATCATGCCCTGCTGCCCGCCGAGCAGCGAGCCGATGGCCATGAACAGGGCGGTGATGGCCGCCATCAGGATGGCGGTCTTCATCAGGTTGAACATTGCGTGGGTTCCTCGTTGAAACGCTTCGAGCCGCGTAGATGCGGGCAGCGTACGCGAGTTCAACGGCCTGCCGTCGCGAAGACCCTGCCCGCGGCGAGCGGCGTGCCCTGCAGGAACTGCGCGGCGCTCAGACGCTTGCCGCCGGCGCGCTGCAGCTCGGTCAGCCGCAGCGTGCCCTCGCCGCAGCCGACCGTGACGCCGGCATCGCCGACCGCGAGCAGCTCGCCGGGCGCGCCCCGACCGGGCACGACCACGCCGCGCCAGCACTTGATCGTCTCGCCGTCGAGCTGCGTGCTCGCGCCGGGGAACGGATCGAAGGCGCGCAGCCGGCGCTCGATCGCCGCGGCACTGTCGTGCCAGTCGATCGCGGCTTCCGCCTTGTCGATCTTGTGCGCGTAGGTGACGCCCTCGGCCGGCTGCGGGCGGCGTACCAGGCCGCCGCAGGCGGCCAGTTCGAGCGCCTCGACGATCAGCCGGCCGCCGAGCGGCGCCAGCTTGGCGTGCAGGCTCGCGGTGCTGTCATCGGGCGCGATCGCGACCGGCTCGACGAGCAGCATGTCGCCGGTGTCCAGGCCGGCGTCCATCTGCATGATCGTGATGCCGGTGCGCGCGTCGCCGGCCTCGATCGCACGGTGGATCGGCGCGGCGCCGCGCCAGCGCGGCAGCAGCGACGCGTGGATGTTCAGGCAACCCAGGCGCGGCAGGTCCAGCATCCATGACGGCAGGATCAGCCCGTAGGCGGCGACCACCAGCACGTCGGGCAGGGCGGCCAGCAGGGTGGCGTGCGCCGCTGCGGCGTCGTCGGGGAACTTGCCGTCCAGGCGCAGGCTGCGCGGTTGCACGACCGCGAGGCCGTGGTCGAGCGCGAACGCCTTGACCGCCGAGGCCTGCGGCTTCAGGCCGCGCCCGGCCGGGCGGTCGGGCTGGGTCAGGACCGGGCCGATCTCGAATCCGGCGGCGTGCAGCCGCGCCAGCGCGACCTGTGCGAACTCCGGCGTGCCGGCAAAGGCGACCTTCATCCGGGAGCGCCCGATGCCATGCGGTTCATGCGCGCTCGTCCTCGCGCGCCTTCTTCAGCATCTTGGTCTTGATGCGGTCGCGCTTGAGCTGGCTCAGGTACTCGACGAACACCTTGCCGACCAGGTGATCCATCTCATGCTGCACGCACACCGCGAGCAGGCCCTCGGCCGCGAACTCCTGCGGCTCGCCGTCGCGGCCGAGCGCGCGCACCGTGACCCGGGCATGGCGCGCCACCTTGTCGTAGATGGCCGGCACCGACAGGCAGCCCTCGTCCGCGAAGCTCATGTCTTCGCTCAGGGCCACCAGCTCCGGGTTGATCAGCACGCGCGGGTCGTCGCGGGCTTCAGAGGTGTCGATCACGATCACGCGCTCGTGCACGTCGACCTGGGTCGCGGCCAGGCCGACACCGTCGGCTGCGTACATGGTCTCGAGCATGTCGTCGACGAGCCGGCGGATGCGCGCATCCACCTGCGCTACGGACTTGGCGACCGTGTGCAGGCGGGGGTCGGGGTAACGAAGGATGTTCAGCTTGGGCATGGACGGAAATTCATTTCGACGGCGGCGGGCGCAGCGCTGTGGAACCGGCGCAACGCCGCGGGTCGTGACAGGTCTCACACGGCGCGCCAGCCGCGGTCACTTTCGTTGCGATATCAAGGGTTTAGGGGCAGAATCTGTGAAACTGATTGAGGATTTTCGTCGAACCACGCTCGGTTTGGCGAAGTCAGCGGACTAAACCTTATCGCGCGGGCGACCGATGCCGTGCATCTCCTGAGAGACACCTCCATGACCCGTCGTGATCGTTCCGCCTCTCGTGTTCGCCGGGTTGCCGGCACCGTGACCATCGGCGCGTTGCTGGGTCTGGCCATGGCCGCCACCGCGGTTCGGGCCGCCAATTATCCGATCACCGCGCAACAGCGCGGTACCGCACAGAAGGTCGCCCAGGACGGCGTGCCGCTGTCGGCGCTGGCGCCGAACGCGCCCGACTCGTACACCGTGAAGCGCCACGACACGCTCTGGGACATTTCCAAGCTGTTCCTGAAGAGCCCGTGGCGCTGGCCCGAACTGTGGGGCATGAACCTCGAGCAGATCCGCAACCCGCACCTGATCTACCCGGGTCAGGTGCTGTACCTCGACAAGACCGGCGGCCGCGCGCGGCTGCGCGTCGGCGAGGCGGTCGGCGGCACCGACAAGCTGTCGCCGCGCGTGCGCTCGTCGCCGGTCGGGGCGGACGCGCTGGCGTCGGTCCCGTTCGGGCTGATCGAGCCGTTCCTGAACGACGCGGTGATCTTCCAGACCGACGAGCTCGCGCGAGCGCCGCGCATCGTCGCCACGCAGGAAAACCGCGTGATCCTCGGCAAAGGCGATACCGCGTACGTGCGCGGCGACCTGAGCAACGGCACCGACTACAGAATCTTCCGCGAGCCCAAGCCGCTGATCGATCCGACGACCAAGGAAATCCTGGGCTACGAGGCTGTCTACGTCGGGTCGGCCGAGTACGTCAAGCAGGGCGAGACGCGGGTCGACGCCGCCGGCAAGTCCGAGATCGTGCCGGCCACCTTCATCGTGACCAGCGTGCGCCAGGAAGCCGGGATCGGCGACCGGCTCGCGGTGGTGCCGCCGCGCGAGTACACGAACTACGCGCCGCACGCGCCGCAGGGCCCGTTGGAGGGCCAGATCGTCTCGCTGTACGGCGATGCACTGACCGCCGGACAGAACCAGATCGTCGCGCTGAACCGTGGCGCGAAGGACGGCATGGAACGCGGCCACGTGCTCGCGCTGGTGCACACCGGCGAACGCGTGGTCGACCGCACCGACCCGAGCAAGCCGACGATCAAGCTGCCCGACGAACCGCACGGCCTGCTGTTCGTGTTCCGCGTGTTCGACCGCATGTCGTACGCGCTGATCCTGTCGGTCAAGGAGCCGGTCTCGCCGGGCGACCGCTTCACCCAGCCCTGAGGCCAGGCCCCGGGCCGACCGGCCGCCGCCGGCTGCTGGCGTGATCGACCCCGACGAACTCGGCGCCTGGCTGCGCCTGCTGGAGACACCCGGACTCGGACGTGACTCGGCGCGCAAGCTGCTGGCGGCGTTCGGCTCGCCGCAAGCGGTGATCGCCGCTTCCACCAGCGCGCGACGCGAAGTCGTCGGCGCGACCCAGGCCGGCGCGCTGGCCACCGAGCCCGAGCCTCTGGCCGCACTCGTCGCGACGACGCTGGCATGGCTGAAGGCGGGTGACACCGAGCCCCGCGCAGTCGTCACGCTCGGCGACGCGCGCTACCCGAGCGCGTTGCTGAACACCGTGGACCCGCCGCTGCTGCTCTACGCCCAGGGTCGCTTCGAGTTGCTGCAGGCCGATGCGATCGCCGTCGTCGGCAGCCGCAACCCGACGCCGCAAGGCGCCGACAACGCCCGGGCCTTTTCGAGCCATCTGAGCCAGGCCGGCCTGACCGTGGTGTCGGGCATGGCGCTGGGCATCGACGCCGCCGCGCACGCGGGCGGGCTGGAAGGCGCTGCGAGCACCGTCGCGGTCGTCGGCACCGGGCTCGATCGGGTCTACCCGCGCCGCAACCTGGGCCTGGCGCATCGCATCGCCGCGCGTGGCCTGATCGTCAGCGAATACGCACTCGGCATGCCGGCCCTCGCGCCGAACTTCCCGATGCGCAATCGCATCATCGCGGGCCTGGCGCGCGGCACGCTGGTGGTCGAGGCTGCCCTGCGGTCCGGTTCGCTGATCACCGCGCGGCTTGCCAACGAGGCCGGGTGCGAGGTGTTCGCGATCCCCGGCTCCATCCATTCCCCGCAATCGCGCGGCTGCCACGCGCTGATCAAGCAGGGCGCGAAACTGGTCGAGACTGCGCAGGATATTCTCGAGGAACTGCGCCCGACGACGCCCGCTGCCATCGGCGCCTTACCGTTGCAGGATTCTCCCGCGGCCCCGGCCGACGACCCACTGCTGATGGCGCTCGGCTTCGATCCGGTGACCCTGGACGCGCTCGCCGCGCGCACCGGATTGAGCGCGGCCGAGCTGAACGGCCGGTTGCTCGGGCTTGAGCTCGACGGCCTGATCGCACGCTTGCCGGGCCAGCTGTTCCAGCGCATCGCGCCGCGTTGAGCACACAGCGACTGCGGGCGTCGACCCTGGCGCGCTGCAAGGCCTCACAACGCGGCCGCGACGCGCAGGCTGGGGTATAGTGAATCCATGTTCGATGTGCTCGTGTACCTGTACGAAAACTACTGGCGGCCCGATGCCTGCCCGGACCACGATCAGCTGACCCGCAAGCTCTCGTCGGTCGGGTTCGAATCCGATGAGATCCAGGAAGCGCTGTCGTGGCTCGACGGCGTCGCGACCGCGGCTCAGTCCTATGTCGGCGAGCAGGGCGCGAGCAGCCTGCGGGTCTATTCGCCGGCCGAACAGGAACACCTGGGCGAAGACTCGATCGGCTTCATCAGCTTCCTCGAGTCCGCCGGCGTGCTGCCCCCACCGATGCGCGAGATGGTGATCGACCGCGCCAGCGCGATCCCCGGCGGCCCGCTCGACCTCGAGGACCTGAAGATCATCGTGCTGATGGTGTTCTGGAGCCTGGGCGAAGAGCCCGATGCGCTGATCCTCGACGAGCTGTTCGTCGATGTCGAGGACCGGCTGATCCATTAGCGGGAAGGCGGATAGAACCGCGATAGGCGACGCGGGCTTCGCCATCCCTTTCACGGCTTCGGCCGTGTTCTCAGTTCAGCAGCCGACTCGGATCGCTGTCGAGCTTGGCCATCGCGCTGCGCGTTGCGCGCACCGTCAACGATTCCTCCTGCGCCGGCACCAGCAGGCCGGCCTGCAGGAAGGCAGCCAGGCGGTTTTGCTGGAACAGCACGCCGCGCCCCTGCGACGAGACGAACAGCGACAGCTGGCGGCGCATGCCCTGCCAAGCGAGCTGCACCGGCTCGTTGCGGTTGCGGTAGTCCAGCATGTACCAGCCGCCGACCTGCAGCTCGCGCGCCCAGGCGATCATCGCCGGCGTCGGCATCGAGCCGCCCTCGGCCACGACCTCGAGCTCGGAACTCTCATGCCCCGACAGGTCGTGGACCATCGATTCGTCGATCTCGAGGTCGTCGGCTTCGGGCAGCAACTCTTCCAGCGTTTCGAGGCGTGCCATCAGCTCCTCGAGGCGCTCGTGCGGGATGGCTGCGGTCTTGGCGGTGAAGGCCGCCGCGAGCGAGTTGTTCAGGCGCTGGATGTGCTCGTCCTGCTTGTCGGCCGGCACGCCGGCGTGGTCCATGCCGTCGCGCAGCGTCTTCAGCAGCGGCGGCAGGCGGCGGATCACTTCGGCGCGCTCCTCGCGCGAGACCTTCGCGCTGGCCGACCAGATCAGATCCGTCGCGGCACGCTTCATGTCGCGGGTGGCATCGCTCTGGTTGCCCGACTTGACCGCGGTCATCGCCAGCACATCGGCCCAGACCTGGAACAGGAACTCGCGCACGCCCTCCTGAACCGGCATCTCGTTGAGCATCTTGCGCAACTCGATCGTGTACTGGATCGCCAGCGTCTCGCGCTGCTCGACC
>JAYSLR010000002.1:0-4983 GCA_043725365.1 Rhizobacter sp.
TGAGCGCCTGAGGAGGAATCGAATCCCGACCCGTGAAACTCACGAGCATGGGCCGTGTAGTTCTTGCCCACGCAAAAGATGTTCCGACGGGGGACGGGAATGGGTGCACCGAGTACCACCGCGGACAACGGAATAGCCGGGGCGCGCAGGGCCGCGTCTCGCAACATCGGCTCGGTCAGCCCTAACGCGATCAAATCCAGGATCGATGGCGCGAGCGCTGACAGGTTGCCGACACGATCGCCGATCAGCACACCAGGGACGGTCGCACCGCCGTCTACGAAGGTCACGAGATTCATAGGCACCCCCTACGGAGCGGATTACGGTAATTTCGGAACACCATCATTGATGTCGGCAACGCCCCGACGGCACGGCAGGGCGGAGGGGCCTAAACGCCCGCTCAGGCGCTCAGCTGTCGTCGTACCAACGCCGGCGATGATGGGGCCACGCGCAGTGCCTCGAGGAGTCGGCGCTCCGTATGCTGAACGTGCAGGCGCGCGAGCCATGAGAGACGCTCGCTGTCGCCACTTGAATAGGCCTCGAGAAGGTCCCGATGCTCCTGCTGAGCCTCGTCTAGATTGCCCGTCAGGTTCGTTTCCATGCGAATGTAGGGCTCGGCCAGGACGCGCACCATGTCTAGAATTCGCAGATGATGTCGGCGGCCGGCAGAAGAGAGCAAACGGTTGTGGAATTCATAGTTGAGTTCAAACCAGCGTAGTCGATCGCCGGGCAGGCACGAACCGCCGAGCGTTTCCATCGATTCCGTGAGCTCGCGCAGTCGCGCAACGGTGCCGTCGCTTCGATGTCGCGCGGCCAAACCGGCGAGGCTGGCCTCGAGCATGGCGCGAAGTTCGAAAACTTCCGCAATTTCCTTTGGTGCGAGTGACAGGACGTACGCTCCGCGGTGTGGCTCGGAGTTGATCATGCCTTCGGCTTCAAGCCTGGGTAGGGCCTCACGCAATGGCCCGCGACTCACGCCGAGCTGGCGCGCGACATCCTCCTGACGCAGCGGCTGGCCCGGCCGGAATACGCCCGTGAGGATCGCAGTACGCAGCTGCTGATAGACGGCCTCTGGCAGGAGCGCGGCCTTCGGGAGTCGCTTCAGCTTCTTGTGTTTATCCACCGGTAGACACCTAGTGTTTCGTTCTACGGATTAGGGCATCTGAGTTCCGGTGCGGTCGCGTACGCTGAGCGATCCTGGAGATTGTCGCCAATCTGCTATTCGGGCAAGATGTGCTGGCGTTGATGAGCACTGACCGATTGACGGGGCTACGTAACGCCACCGGCTGACGACGGAAAGAGCGACTTACCGCGCTGTGTGCCCGCCGAGTTTTGCTCCGCAGCAATCGTCGGCGCAGCGAATTCTGCCGGCGTTGAGGTATCAAGAGAATCCATCCCAAGCCAGCGTCGCATGCCACTGGCCACCGGTTAATGAGTTAGGGGGCAAGATCACGATGAGCACGTTAGTCGAACCAGTGACGTATCTGAACCCCAAGGGGGCCTGCCCGGCGCAGGGCCTCTATTCGCACGTGGCCCAGGTCAGCAGCGGGCCTTTGTACTTCATAGCGGGACAATTGTCGGTCGGGAGCGATGGCGGCGTGGTTGGCAAAGGCGATTTTGACGCTCAGTTCCATCAGGTGTTCGCCAACCTAGCGCTGGTACTGGCGGGGCTCGACGCGCGCCACGAAGACATTGTCAAGTTCACGACGTATCTCGTCCACTCCCAGTCGATCGAGCGATTCATGAGCTTACGCGCGGCCCTATTCCCGAAAATCTTCCCTGGCCCGTTGTTTCCACCGAATACGCTTTTGGTGGTTGAGCGACTTGTCAAAGAAGACTTCCTGGTCGAAGTGGAGGCTGTCGTCCGCCAGCGAACCGCATAGGGTCTGTGCCGCATCGCGCAGCGCGACGCCGCCCTCGGCTACGATGGCTTTAGCGTTCCGGCCCCAGCGACCTCGTCAAATTCATAGACGCCATTGAGGAACACCTTCTGGCGCTCGTACCACTGGCGCTTGCGCGGAGCCACGGGCGTGCGGTCCACCGGCCTGCCGCCCTTGATGATGTAATCGAAACGACTCTTCCTCTGTAACAGCGTGATGTCCTTGAGCGGGTCGCCGTCGATGACGAGGATGTCGGCATAGCGGCCTGCTTCAAGCTTACCCACCTTGTGTCCGAATCGCTTCATCACCCGCGTCGCACCCAGCGTCGCGGAGTGGATCGCCTGCAGCGGCGTAAGCCCTAGCAGCTTCACGAATATCTCGAGTTCGCGGGCGTGCCAGTGACCATACGGTACCGGTGACCAGCCGCTCTCGCTGCCCGCAACGAACGGGACACCAGCCCGATACGCCTTGGCGAGGTTGACCGAGGCGGCGTCGACCTCGCGTTGGAAAGCGTCGATCCCGGAGGCCCCCGCAGCGCCCTGGCCGCGGGTGGCATCGATCAGGTTGAGCAGGAGCGTCAGCGTCGGCGTGATGACGCAGCCATTCCGGAGGCAATGCTCGATGCCCTCGTCGTCGATGTAGGATGCGTGGAAGATGACGTCGAAGCATGCGCGTGCGGCGTCCCGCGCGGACTGGCGTGATCGAGCGTGAATCGTGCAGATCTTGTCGAGTCTATGGGACTCGTCCGCAATCAGTTTGAGCTCTTCATAAGTGAAGGCGGAGCAGTCGAGCGAATCTGGGGCCAGCAAGTTGTCGTTCGATCCAGAGACCTTGATGGCGTCCACCTCCTCCTTGACCTGCAGGCGCACGGCTTCGATGAGATCGTCGCGCGTCTTGACGAGCACTGCGCACTGGCCGACCGGGAATTCCATGTTGCTCGGGAATGAATCCTCGAGGCCCTGGTGATTCGTGATCTGCTTGCCGGAGACGACGAATCGTGGACCCTCGAACATGCCGCTATCGATGGCGTCGCGCACCGACTGGGCGACGGCGAACGTCGTGGCAGCATCGAACGCACTCGTGACGCCGGCCTGCAGGACCTTCCGGGCATTCCACACGGCACGCAGTGCGCGAAACTCTGCCGGCGCATACAGGGCATTCTCTTCCTCGGTTCGGGACTCGCCGAAGGAGATATGCGTGTGCCCGTCAATCAGTCCAGGCATCACGGTGCGGCCCGGAAGCCTGATGTCGGTGTAAGGCGCGCGTTGGTGTTCAACCGGCAGCGCCGCCGCCTCGCCCACCCACGCGATCGCGTCGCCGCTGGTCACGACCACGCCATCTTCGATGGCGGGCGCTAGATCGCCCGTCAGCACTTTTCCCCAGATCCGATAGCCTGTCTGTTCCATGGGGCCCCCGTCCATTCTGGGCCGCTCGCCGTATTCGGCCGGCCCGACACTGCCAGTGGCCGACTCTCGGCCGCAAATCGCTGACTCCGGCGATTGTCGACAATAACCAAGCAATGCTACCATGCCATGAGCTATCGCACGACTCCGGGTTCCCCCGTGCTCACGGAATTTGACACAGACTTCGAGGGGCTGCGGATCCACGGCTGGGAAGGCGGCCAGGGATTCCCGCTGCTCCTCCTTCACGGGTCTGGACCCGGCGCATCGACCACGGGTAACTGGCGGCTGGTCCTCGAGCCGCTTGTAAAACGCTACCGCGTGGTCGCGGGCGACCTCGTCGGCTTCGGGCTCTCGGAACGCAGAAGGGCGCCGCCATATTTCGATATTGAGCTATGGCTGCGCCAAGCCCAGTGTTTGCTGGACCGGATCGGTGCGCAGCGGGTCGGCGTTCTCGGGCATTCCCTGTCAGGAGCGCTGGCACTCAAGCTCGCCGCACGTGACGGCCGCGTTGCCCAAGTCATGACGACCGGCACCATGGGCGCGCGCTTCGAGCCAAACCAGGACACGGAACGTGTCTGGACCTTTCCCACGACCCGAGCGGACGTGAAGGCCGTAGCGCAGTGCCTGGTGCACGACCCATCGATAATAACGGAGGCAAATATCGATGCTCGACTCGGCGTCCTCGGAGCGCCCGGCTACGCGGCTTACTTTGGAGACATGTTTGCCGGCGATAAGCGGCGGTTCATCGACGCGGCGGCGTTGACGCGGGAGGAGCTCCGCGGCATTGTCTGCGACGTCACGCTGTTGCATGGGCGTGACGATCGCCCATTTCCAGCGAACCTGACGTTGGCGCTCGCTGACGAGTTGCCGCAGGCGAACGTCATCCTGCTCGGCCGTTGCGGGCACTCGCCGGCGGTCGAACATCCTCGCGCCGTGGTGGCCGCTGCCGCGGCTCTGTTCAGCGACGCTACCGTCCCGGCCTAGAGGCGGGGACGCCGGGCCCATTCCATCCAGCCGCACGCGGAGCGCAATTCCCATGCTCCGCTGAGGTGCGTCACTACCCAATCCCGCTCCATCGTGAGCCGACGGCGGCCGCCGTCATGGACGCGGACGTGCCCCTTGAGAAAGGGCACGCCGCCAACTCGCCATCGATGCGCCGCTGGCGTCCGGCGCCCGTTCGTGGGCCAGACGTTGACGATGAGTAACAATTCCCATTATCAACAATACTTTACGCGCGCCGCCGTTCGCCTACGCCGATTCGAAACCCACAGTCGCTGTCGCTGTCACGCCTCAAAATACAGATAGGAGATTGTCTACAATCTGGCTTCCTGCTAGTGTCCTTCCGCGATTCTTCTTTGGCATCGAATCGGCGGCGCGAGACTTGCTTGTTGACAAGAGGGGCAGGCGGTCGGGTCGCTGGTCGTCACGGTGGAGCACCGTCACATCAAAGGCACCACCGGTTTGGGCCCCCACGACTGCAACGGTCCCTCGCCTGTGTGGTCGGGGCCGCCCGTGAATCGACCGGGAAAGGACTACGCGCCAACGCGCAGGGCTGCAGAGCGGCAGTGCCGCCGGGCGATCGCTTGATTCATCAAAGTCGTTGTCGACCGTCGGGAGCTTCGAACAACATGTCGATCGCCGACTCACCGGGAGGAGCGTTATGACCCGTGTGCACTTCGAGCACGCCCTTGCGCTGTTTAAGG
>JAYSLR010000003.1:0-2792 GCA_043725365.1 Rhizobacter sp.
CCACACCGGCGATCGACTTTCCGAGATGACGATCCACAACGGCACCGTCTACCTCGCCGGTCAGGTGGCCGAAGACGCCTCGCAAGACATTCGCGGCCAAACGACGCAAGTGCTGGTGGCGATCGACAAGCTGTTGACCGAAGCCGGCACCGACAAGGCGCACATCCTGATGTGCCAGATCTTCATCAAGGACCTGGCCGATTTCGCGGTGATGAATGAGGTGTGGGAAGACTGGCTCGCCCCTGGCGATGCGCCGCCCCGCGCCACCGTGCAGGCCCATCTCGCCAGGCCGCAGTGGCGGGTCGAGATGGTGGTCACGGCGGCCGTGTGATGACCTCGATCGCGCGTCGACCGCTGCTCGGGCTGATCGCGCTGGTCGTCGTCGCGGCCGGTGCGATGCAGGCGTTCGGCGGGTGGTCGCGCGCGCGGCTCGGCGCGCAGGTCGCGGCCGCGGCCCGGCCGGGCGACATCCAGATGATCAGCTCGGTGACCTGCGTCTACTGCGCGCAGGCGCGGGCCTGGTTCGCCGAGAATCGCGTGCCGTACGACGAATGCCTGATCGAACGCGACGCGGCCTGCGCCGAGCGCTACAACGCATTGATGGCGCCCGGCACGCCGGTGATGTTCGTGCGCGGCAAGCGCCTGCTGGGCTTCAACGCGCAGTCGGTGGCCGACGCGCTGGCCGCCCGAGTGCAATGACGCCGCCACTTCCACCCCGACCCACGAGCCCATGACCCAACGCGTCCTCACCGGCATCACGACCACCGGCACCCCGCACCTCGGCAACTACGTCGGCGCGATCCGGCCCGCGGTTCGCGCGAGCCGCGAGCCCGGTGTCGAGAGCTTCTTCTTCCTCGCCGACTACCACGCGCTGATCAAGTGCGACGAGCCCGCGCGCATCGAGCGCTCGCGGCTGGAGATCGCCGCGACCTGGCTCGCGGCGGGGCTCGACACCTCGCGCGTCACGTTCTACCGGCAGAGCGACATCGTCGAGATCCCCGAGCTGACCTGGCTGCTGACCTGCGTCGCGTCGAAGGGGCTGATGAACCGCGCGCACGCCTACAAGGCCGCGGCCGACGCGAACCTCGCGGCCGGCGAGGACGTGGACGCCGGCATCACGATGGGCCTGTTCAGCTACCCGATCCTGATGGCCGCCGACATCCTGATGTTCAACGCGCACCGCGTGCCGGTCGGGCGCGACCAGGTCCAGCACATCGAGATGGCACGCGACCTGGCGCAGCGCTTCAACCACCTGTTCGGCGCCGGCCGCGAGCTGTTCGTGCTGCCCGAGGCGAACGTCGACGAGCGCGTCGCGATGCTGCCCGGCCTGGACGGCCGCAAGATGAGCAAGAGCTACGACAACACCGTGCCTTTGTTCGAGGGCGGCGCGAAGGGGCTGCGCGAGGCGCTCGCGCGCGTCGTCACCGATTCGCGCGCGCCGGGCGAGCCGAAGGACCCGGACGCCTCGCACCTGGTGGCGATCTTCGAGGCCTTCGCCGACGATGCCGAACGCGCGGCGCTGCGCGCCGAGCTGAGCGCCGGCATGGGCTGGGGCGACGCGAAGGCGCAGGTGGTGGCGCGCATCGAGCGCGACATCGGCCCATTGCGCGAGCGCTACGCGGAGCTGATGGCGCACCCGGACCGCATCGAGCAGACCTTGCTCGAGGGCGCGCGCAAGGCGCGGGCGGTGGCCGCGCCGTTACTCGCCGAACTGCGCGCCGCGGTCGGGCTGCGCCCGATGGTCGCGGTGGCGGCGCCGGCGGCGGCCACGACCAAGGCCCGGCCGGCGCTGCCCACGTTCAAGCAGTACCGTGAAGTCGACGGCAAGTTCTACTTCAAGCTCGCCGCGGCCGATGGCCGCGTGCTGCTGCAGAGCGCGGCGTTCGAGTCGGGGCGCGACGCCGGGCAGTGGGTCGCGAAGCTGAAGACCGCCGGGGCGATCGCGGTGCCCGATGCGCCGGTCGCGCACGGCGAGGGCGTCAGCGCGCAGGACGTGGCGGACGCGCTCGCGGCGCTGGCGGCTGCCGCCTGACGACCGGAGGCGGCTCGCGCGGTGGGTCGGCGCGGCACGGGGCCCGTCAGCGCCCCGACCCGGGGTTCGGCATGGCGGCGGCCTCGTCGTCGATGGCCTGCTGCACCGCGCGGTAGAAGGCCTCTCGGGCCGCGCTGGCGACACGATCGGTCGCGCCCGCGCCCCAGTCGGCGTTGGAGGCGATCACGATCTTGCGCTTCGGGTCGATGAAGATGCCTTGACCGAAGATGCCGCGGGCGGCAAAGGAGCCGTCGGTGTACGTCCACCACAGGTAGCCATAGCCGCGCCCGGGCTGGCCGATGCCGGTGCGCTCGCTCGTGGCGTCGGCCAGCCAGCCTTCCGGCACGATGCTTTGCCCGTCGACGCGGGCACCGTTCAGGATGAAGAGCCCGAAACGGGCGAAGTCTCGTGTGCTGGCCTGGATGCAGCAGCCGCTGATCTCCTTGCCGGTGCGGCTGAGTACCCAGGTGGCCTGCTGCTCCATGCCGGCGGGCACCCAGATCTTCTCCGACAGGTAGGCCGACAAGGGCTTCTTCGTTGCCTGGCCGAGCAGCACGCCGACGAGATTGGTCTCGCCCGTGCTGTAGTGCCAGCGCGTTCCGGCCGGTGCCTCGCGGGGCAGACGCCGCATGTAGCTCACCAACGCGTCGACGCCTTCCTCGGGTTGGTGGTTGTTGAACCGTGCGACGTCCGAGTTCGGGTCGGCGTAGTCCTCGTTCCACCGGACCCCCGAGGTCATCGTCAGGAGCTGGCGGATGCT
>JAYSLR010000004.1:0-1665 GCA_043725365.1 Rhizobacter sp.
CCGTCGAGGTGGATCGCGAGCATCTTCTTCCAGTCGGCGAACGGGAACTCCTCGATCGGGTGGACGATCTGGATGCCGGCATTGCTGACCAGCACGTCCACGCCGCCGTACGCGGCGACGACCTCGGCGACCGCGGCGTTGACCTGCTCCTCGCTGGTCACGTCCATCGCCACCGCCATCGCGGTGCCGCCGGCCTTCGTGATCTCGTCGGCGGCCTGCTGGGCCGCGACCTTGTTCATGTCGGCGATGACGACCTTGCCGCCTTCGCGCGCGTAGGTCAGGGCGATTTCCTTGCCGATGCCGCTGGCGGCGCCGGTGACGATGCAGACCTTGTTCTGGAGCTTCATGGTGGGGGTTCCGTGCGAGGTTGAGAGAGGCTGGCTGTCAGGCGAGATAGTCGTGGATCACCCGGCCCATCCCGAGCGTCATGTCGGTCAGCAGGTGCGTGCCCGAGATCACCTCGAGCACCGGCAACCGCGCGACCGGCGCGAGCGCATGGTGGGCCAGCTCGAGCGCTGCCGGGCCGGTCCAGGCGCCCTTGACCGCCACGTCTTCCAGGAAGTATTGCACCAGCTCGCAGATGCGGGCGCTGCCGTCGACGTGCGGGATGATTTTCAGCAGGTAGTTCGGTGCCAGCAGGCCCGCGAGCACGCCCGCCGTGTCGAGCGCGCGGTGCTTGTAGCCCAGCGTTGCGGTCGCGACGCGCACCGAGCCGTAGTCGAGCGTGCCCAGCAAGGTGTCGGTCTCGATCGCGAGCTTCGGCGACGCGAGCTTCTTCGGGAAGCCCCACAGCTCGCGCCCGCCGGCGATCGGCGCCTCGTCGTTCAGGTACATCGAGTGCACGTAGCCTCCGGCTCGGCCCTCGAACGTGACCGGGATCACCTGCCCCGATTCGGTGTAGTCGCCGAAGCCGGTCGAATCGGGCATGCGGATGAACTCGTACTTGACGATGGGCTCGGTGATCTGCAGCGGCTCCGGCACCACGGCGCGCAGCGCGTCCATGTCGGTGCGGTAGGTCACGACCAGAAACTCGCGGTTCACGAAGCGGTACGGGCCGGGCGGGAACGCCGGGCTGGTCAGCGGCATCGCGAAGGCGTTGCGTCTCACGTCGTCGATGTTCATGGGCAGCAGGTTTCCAGGGGTTTCACTTGCAGGAAGGGCTGTCGGACGTGAGGTCGAACACGCGCACGCCGGTGGCGTTGCGCTCGCGGTGGAGCCAGCGCGGCTCGTGCAGCGTGTGGGCCATGTCTTTGCTACCGGCCTCCCAGTGCTCGGACATTGACAGGCGCGAGAACTCGTAGTCCTTCGACTGGCTCTCGTAGTGCTTGCTGCGGTAGATCAGGTGCACCACGTCGACCGCGCTCTCCGAGCGCACGCGCGACAGGGCGCGCAGGTCGGGGTCGTCGTGCCATTCGGGCGGCAGCTTGGCGAGCAGCCGTTTGGCGGCCTGCGCGATCACCTGGCGGTCGAGCTCGTTGGTGGTGTTCATGCGCGTGCGGCTCGAGAAGCGGATGTCCTTCTCGCGTTCCGTGACCTCGGGCAGCGTGGTCGGCAGCGCGCCCGTCGCGGCGAACAGATCGACCTGGAACACGACGCGCTGGCGCTTGCCGGGCTGATCGAGCACGTACTGCAGCGGCGTGTTGGAAACCAGGCCGCCGTCCCAGT
>JAYSLR010000005.1:0-1597 GCA_043725365.1 Rhizobacter sp.
GCGCGATAGCGCGCGTACGCGTCGGTACCGAACGCGCCCTGCAGCACTTCGCCGCACGCCTGCAGCAGCCGACGCAGGCGATCAGGCACCGGCGGCCTCCGGCAGCTGCGAGCGGCGGTACGGCGTCTCCGGCGACGCGGGCACCGGCGCGCCGCGCAGTCGCCGCAGGGCGAAGCGCAGCATGTCGAGGATCACGACCCACAGCACGAGCAGGAAGAAGGCGGCGAGCGCCGCGTCGAGCTGCTGATTGAAGATCAGCCGTCCCGCGACGGCGGCCTTCTCCGCCGGCAGGCTGCCGGCGGCGAGCCTGGCGGCGAGGTCGTGCGCGCCTGCGAGGAAGCCGATCTTGGGGTTCGCGCTGAACAGCTTCGCCCAGGCCGCGGCGGTGGTGACGAAGGCGAGCCACGCCAGCGGCAGTGCGGTGATCAGCGCCTGGCGCGGGCGCGGGCCCTTCAGCAGGATCGCGGTCATCACCGACAGCGCGATCGCCGCGAGCATCTGGTTGGAGATTCCAAACAGCGGCCAGAGGATGTTGATGCCGCCGTTCGGGTCGATCACGCCGACGTACAGGAAGTATCCCCAGGCGGCCACCACCAGCGCGCTCGAGAACAGCACCGACGGATACCACGAGGTGCGGCCCAGCGGTGCCCACAGCGCGCCGAGGGTGTCCTGCAGCATGAAGCGGCCGACCCGCGTGCCTGCGTCGAGAGTCGTGAGGATGAACACGGCCTCGAACATGATCGCGAAGTGGTACCAGATCGCCAGCAGCGAGGCGCCGAACACGCCGGACAGGATGCTCGCCATGCCGACCGCGAGCGACGGTGCGCCGCCGGTGCGCGCAAACAGCGTCGCCTCGCCGACCTGGTGGGCAAGGCCCTGCATCTGCGCGACGCTTACCGGGAAGCCCAGGCCGCTCAAGGTCGTCACCACCGCCTCGGGGCTGCCGCCGAGGGCGGCGAGCGGGCTGTTGATGGCGAAGTAGACACCCGGGTCCAGCAGGCTCGCCGCGATCATCGCCATCACCGCGACCAGCGACTCGAGCAGCATCGAGCCATAGCCAACCAGGCGGATGTCGCGCTCGCTGCGCAGCAGCTTCGGGGTCGTGCCGCTGGCGATCAGCGAATGGAACCCCGAGATCGCCCCGCAGGCGATGGTGATGAACACGAACGGGAACAGCGGGCCTGCGAATACCGGCCCGCTGCCGTCGACGAAGCGCGTCAGCGCGGGCATCTTAAGGTCCGGATGCATCAGCAGGATCGACACGGCCAGCAGCATCACCGTGCCGAGCTTCAGGAACGTCGACAGGTAGTCGCGCGGCGCAAGCAGCAGCCACACCGGCATGATCGCGGCCAGGAAGCCGTAGCCCATCACGAACCAGGCGAGCGTGACACCCTCCTGGTCGAACCAGCCGCGCAGCACCGGCTGGTGGTCGATCCAGCCGCCACCGACGACGGCCAAGAGCAGCAGCGCGACGCCGATCACCGAGCCTTCCGCGACCCGCCCGGGGCGGATCAACCGCATGTAGAGCCCGACGAGCATGGCGATCGGGATGGTGGCGAACACGGTGGAGGTGGCCCACGGGCTGTGCTTCATCGCG
>JAYSLR010000006.1:0-2357 GCA_043725365.1 Rhizobacter sp.
GCGCTGGCGCTCGATCGCAGCGTCGATGTGCAAGCGTCACCGCCCTCACAGATCACCCACGAGGTGGCCCATGGCTGACCTGCGGCTCGACGGCCTGGCCAAGCGCTTCGGCGCGGTGCAGGCGCTGGACGATGTGTCGCTCGACGTGAAGAGCGGCGAGTTCATCGTGCTGCTCGGGCCGAGCGGCGCCGGCAAGACGAGCACCTTGCGGCTCGTCGCCGGGCTCGAACAACCCGACCGCGGCCGTGTCTTCATCGCCGGGCACGATGTCACTGCCGATGCCCCCGCGCTGCGCGACGTGACCTTCGTGTTCCAGCAGTATTCGCTCTACCCGCACCTCAGCGTGTTCGACAACCTGGCGTTCCCGCTGCGCTCGCCGATGCGGCCGATGGCAGAGCCGCAGGTGCGCGAGAAAGTCATCGAAGTGGCGCGCATGCTGCGCATCGACGACAAGCTCGCGAACCCCGCCACCAAGCTGTCGGGCGGGCAGATGCAGCGCGTCGCGATCGGCCGTGCGCTGGTGCGCGACCCGGCGGTCACGTTGATGGACGAGCCGCTGTCGTCGCTCGACGCGAAGCTGCGCAACGACCTGCGGCTGGAGCTGCGGCGCATCCAGCAAGACCTGGGCGCGACGATGCTCTACGTCACCCACGACCAGACCGAAGCGCTGACGCTGGCCACCCGCATCGGCGTGCTCGACCACGGCCGGCTGGTGCAGGTCGGCAGCCCGCGCGACATCTACGAGAACCCGCAGAGCAGCGCGGTGGCGGCGCGCCTCGGTTCGCCGCGCATCAACCTCGTGGCGCGCGCCGCGCTCGGCAACTGGCCCGCGCCGGCGGCGGCGGCGATGGCAGGCGTGCGCGCCGAGCACCTGCATGTGCATCCAGCCGATGCGGTTGACACTGGCGGCACTGCGCCGGCGCAAGCCCTTCGCGCGACCGTGCGCCGCGTCGAGATCCTCAGCGACCAGCGCCTCGTGCACCTGACACTGGCCGACGGCGCACACGACATCGTCAGCGCGGCACCCGCCGAAGCGCTGCCCGAGCCCGGCGCGCAGGTGCGGGTCGAACTGCGCCGCGTGCTGTGGTTCGACGCCCACGGCCAGCGCGTTGCCGCCTGACGGGGTGCCCCTTTCGATTGGAGACCGAATGCCTCACACCGCGATGATCCACGCCGCCACGCAGACGCTGATCGACCATGTCGAGGAGCTGACGCAGCTCGACCAGGCCATCGGCGATGGCGACCACGGCCTGAACATGCGGCGCGGCGCGCTGGCGATCCAGGTGAAGCTGCCCGAGTGGCAGGGCAAGCCGCTCAACGACGCGCTGAAGGCGATGGGCCTGGTCTGCATGTCGACCATCGGCGGCTCGTCCGGGCCGGTCTTCGGCACGCTGCTGGTCACGCTCGCGAAGGAGCTGCCGGCTGCGCCCGGCCCTGCTGATTTGTCGAGTGCGCTGCGCGCCGGCATCGCCGCGTTGACCAAGCTCGGCAAGGCCGAGGTCGGGCAGAAGACCTTGCTCGATGTGCTCGACCCGTTGCAACGCCTGCTGGCCAGCGCCGACACCACGAACATGGTGGCGCGGGCCCGCCAGTGCGCGCTCGACGCCGCGCAGGCCACGGCCGCAATGGACGCGATCCGCGGCCGCGCGTCGTTCCTCGGCGAGCGTGCGCTCGGCCACGTCGACCCGGGTTCGCGCTCGATGGCCTTGATCGTCGGCGCGATCTGCGATGGCCTTGACGCCGACTGACAGCCGACTGACAGCCGACTGACCGGTCTACTTTTCAACGTTGATTTTCACGACGAGCCGCCATGAAGAAACTCATCAACCACACCGACACCGTGCTGGCCGAATCGCTCGACGGCTTCGCCGCTGCGCACGCCGACATCGTGACCCTGGGCGCCGAGCGTGAGTTCGTGCGGCGCCGCCACACCAAGGTCGGCAAGGTCGCGTTGATCTCCGGCGGCGGCTCGGGCCACGAGCCGTTGCACGCCGGCTTCGTCGGCCACGGCATGCTCGACGCCGCCTGCCCGGGCCAGGTGTTCACGTCGCCGACGCCGAACCAGATGCTGGCCGCGGCCGAGTCGGTCGACACCGGCGCCGGCGTGCTGTTCATCGTCAAGAACTACTCCGGCGACATGATGAACTTCCAGATGGCTGCCGAAATGCTCGCGCAGGCGAACGCCACCGTGCTGGTCAACGACGATGTGGCGGTCGAGAACTCGACCTACACCACCGGCCGCCGCGGCGTGGCTGGCACGCTGATCGTCGAGCGCATCGTTGGCGCCGCCGCCGAACGCGGCGACACGCTGCAGCAAAGCGCGCAAGCGCTCCCCTCTTCTGTTTGAAGGCACGCCA
>JAYSLR010000007.1:0-13061 GCA_043725365.1 Rhizobacter sp.
CCGGCGATGCTCGCGCAGGGTGCGCCGAGCCGTCCCTGAACCCCGGGCCATCGGGCTCAACACTGCAGGAGTCGTCCATGTTGAAGATGCTGATCGCCATCGACGGGTCCGAACACGCGCGGCGCGCGGTGGAAGCCGCGGCGCGGCTCGCGCCGCAGCTCGTCGGTCTCGAGGTCTTGCTGCTGAACGTGTGTGAAGGCCCGCTGTACTACGGCGAGCTGCCGCCGTTCGATCACGAGTCGATCGAGCGCCTGCAACGCGGGCGGCAGCACGATCTGCTGGCGACGGCCGCGGCCGAGGCCCGCCGCCTCGGGCTCGCGCAGGTGTCGACGCGCGGCGAGGAGGGCGCGCCGGCCGACGCGATCGTGCGCGTCGCCAAGGAGTGCGCCGCCGACCAGATCGTGATGGGCACGCACGGCCGGGGCGCGCTCGGCAGCCTGTTCATCGGCTCGGTCGCGCAACGCGTGGTTCATCTCGCGAGCGTGCCGGTGCTGCTGGTGAAGTGAGGTGCGTGGCGCCTGCGACCGGCGAGCATGGCGTCACGGCAGAAGGCGGTTGGCAGGGCGGATGGCGTCATGACGGCGACGGTTCGGACCGAACAGCTGCGCATCGATCCGATGGCGTGGCCCGCCGAGTTGGAAACCCCCGCCGATGCGAGCGCGCTGGTGCTGCTCGTCGATGACAGCGTCGGCAATCGTCTCGGCGCCCGCCAGCGCACGGTGATCGGGCTGCTGCACGAGCATCGCCTCGCGACGCTGCTGATGCACCGGCCCGGCGACGCTGCCGAAGCCGACGATGCGCGCCTCGGCCTTCGTGTCGAGCGCCTCGGGCGGCAGGTCGAGCAGGTCGTCGACTGGGTGGCACAGTGCGCCGGGCCGGCCGGCCTGCGGCTCGGGCTGTTCGGCGCCGGCACGGGTGCTGCGGCCGCGCTGATGGCGGCGGCGCAACGGCCGGGCAGGGTGCTCGCGATCGTGTGTGCCGGCGGCGCGCTGAATCTCGCGCAGCGATGCCTGGAGCGCGTCGAGGCGCCGACGCTGCTGATCGTGGGGGCTGCCGATCGCGACGCGCTGGGCCGCCACCGGGCCGCGATGCGCTTGCTGCGTTGCCCGCGCCGCCTCGAGGCGGTGCCCGCCGCGACACAGCGGTTCGAGGAGCCCGGCGCCCTGGAGAGCGTCGCCGAAGTCTCCGCCACCTGGTTCGACCATCACCTCGCGCGGGGCAACTACGCCTGATGGCGCGTCGGGACGCGAATGGCCGTCGATGAGGTGCATGCACCGCGTGTCGAACCGGTGCAGGCGATCCGACCGCATGTTGATCAGGCTCAGCGCGGTATCGCGAACTTCGGCCGAAACTCGCTTGCGTGTCCTGCCGACGGCAGGTGGTCTGCGCGTTCCATGGTTCACGGAGGAGATTGCATGCGACCCGTCCAGTCATGGCGCCTGTCGCTCGTCGTCGCGCTGCTGCTGGCCGGCTGCGGCGGTGGCGATCCCGAGGTTCCCGGCAGCGGCTCGCCGTCCGGGGCGCCGACCTCCAAGGGCACGTTCACGGCGGTGGTGTCGTTCGGCGACAGCTTGAGCGATGTCGGCACCTACACGCCGGCCACCGTGATTCCCGGCAGCAGCCCGCCGGTCTACCTCGGCGGCAAATTCACGACCAACTACAGCGTCGGCGCATCGACGAGCACGATCTGGGTCGAGAACGTCGCCAGTGCGCTCGGCTTGATGATCACCCCGGCCGAGGTCGGCTTCGCGGGCCAGTCGGTCAAGTGTCCGATCGCCACCGCGTTCCCTGGTCTGGCGAACACCTGCACCGGCTACGGCCAGGGCGGCTCACGGGTCACCGATCCGAACGGATACAACCACGCGGGAGGCTTCCTGACCGTGCCGGTGAAGACGCAGATCGCCAATCACCTGGCTCGGTTCGGCAGCTTCAAGGACAGTGATCTGGTCCTGGTATCGATCGGATTCAACGAGGTGTTCGTGCAGTTCGAGGGCAGCTTCGTTCCCGCGTTCCTCGCCGCGGTGGCCCAGCGGCAGGCGGGGCAGATCACCGATGATCAACTCCAGTCGCTCGTCTTCGATGCCCAGTCGCAGGCCCAGGCTGCGATGAAGACCGCCGCGCTCGAATTGGCCGACCTGGTCCGCACCGAGATCCTCGCCAAGGGCGGCAAGTATGTGGCGGTGACAACGCTGATGGACATGGCCAAGACACCGGAAGCCGCGACGCTGCCGGCAACGGCACGAGCCGTTCTGCAGCCGATGCTGACGATCCTGCCCGAGACCTTCGAGTTGTGGCTGCGCGAGGGCCTGACGGGGCAGGCGGTGCAGATTCTTGACGTTCACTCACTCATCGACGACGTGCTCAAGAATCCGGCGAACTACGGATTCACGAACGTCACCGCGCCGGCGTGCGACAGCGCGAAGATGCCTGCCGCCGCCAAAGGTTCGGCACTGTTCTGCAACACGACGCCGCTCGCCCCGTACAACGCGCTGGCCGCCGACGCCGATGTGAACACCTGGTTCTTTGCCGATCTGAACCACCCGACGACGGGTGGAAACAAGGCCGTCAGCGACGCCGTGCTGAAACAGCTCAAGGCCTTCGGCTGGATCTGAACCCGCGGCCCACTGGAGACATCGAATGAACCGCAAACTCGGGTCGCTCGCGGCGGGGCTGGGCGCCATGCTCATGGCCCACGCGGCTGCGGCGCAGGACAACGTCGTCAAGTTCGGCCCGACCGAATACACCACGCACTCGCGCACCAACGGCATTTCGGGCATCGGTGTGCCGCCCGGCGCCGATGCGAAGACCGGCAATGCCACCACGGTGATCTTCGTCTACGAGCGCATGCTGACGCCGAACATCGGCGCCGAGTTCGTGCTCGGCGTGCCGCCCAAGATCGAGGCCGAGGCCACCGGCAGCGTCGCGTTCCTCGGCGACGACGTGCTCGATGCGCGCAACGTCGCGCCGACCTTCTTCCTGAACTACCATTTCGGCACGCTTGGCGACACCTGGCGCCCGTACCTGGGTGCCGGCATCAACTACACGAAGTTCGTCCGGATCAAGTCGATCCTGGCCGACGACGTGAAGATGAGCGACTCGGTCGGCTGGGCCGCGCAGGCCGGCATTGACTACGCGCTGAACAAGGACTGGAGCCTGTTCGCCAGCGTTGCCGCGCTGCAGGTCAAGAGCAAGCTGGTGGCCGCCGGCACGACGGTGCTGCAGACCACGATCGACTTCCGGCCGATCGTCTACTCGTTCGGCGTGGCCTACCGCTTCTAGAAGATCGCCGATGCGTGCGTCGAGCGCGCGCGAGCCCGTGTCGTGCATGCTCGGCGTGCGTGCAGTCAGGCGCTTCGATCGGCCGCGTCGCCGGGGCGGCCGTCGAGATCGTCGAGCGTGACCAGGATCCGGTCGTCGGTCATCGCGGCGGCATGCATGCGGAACCGGTGCTGCAGGCCGGGCGAGTCGCAGCAGTAGTCGCCGAAGAACGTCGCGAACTCACCCTTGAGCACGGCGCCCAGGCCCTCCAGCGCGCGCTGCGCATCCGGGTCGGTCGCAGCGGCGCGGCGGCACACGTCCAGGTAGTTCATGCCCGGACCGGTGGCGCGCAGATCGGGATCGCCGCGGCGCTGCGCACTCTCGCGCCACTGTCGGTTGACGAGCTGGATGACGCCGCTGCGGTCGCACACCGCCGCCGGCCCGGCCAGCGCGTCGACAAGGCCCTGCAGCAGATGCGCGGCAGCGCCGCCCGGGTCCGCCGCGGCGACATCGTCCGCTGCGGCCGAGGCCGCCGCAGCGAGCTCCGCTGCCGCCGCATTCGCGGCCGGAACGATCACCTCGATCGTGGTGCCGGCGGCCGGCAGGCTGTCGATGCGCAGGGTCCCGCCGAACGCACGGATGCGCTCCTGCATGCCCAGCAGGCCGAACGACCGCGGCTTCTGCCGGTCGCCCGCCCGCAGGCCCTTGCCGTCGTCGCTGATGAGCAGCGAGACACTCCCGTCCACCGCCGTGAGCCGCAGGCGCACCTCGCCGGCCCGGGCGTGCTTGGCGACGTTGCCGAGCGCTTCCTGGGCCACCCGGAACAGGCAGGTCGCCAGCGCCGGTGACTCCCAGGTCTCATCGCCCAGGGTCTGCGCGTCGAGGTGGCAGGCGATGCCGGTGCGCCGGCTGAACTGGCCGACCAGCGCCTCGAGCGCCGCCGCCAGGCCCAGGTCCTCGAGCATCTGCGGTCGCAGGTCGTTGACGATGCGGCGCGTCGACTCGACCGCCGTCGCGGCGAGCTCGTCCATCTCGGCCAGCAGCGGGCGCACGTCCGCCGCATTGGGCGGCAGCCGCTGCTCGACGGCGACCAGGTCGATCTTGATCGCCGCCAGCGTCTGCTGCAGGTCGTCGTGCAGCTCGCGGGCGATGCGCTTGCGCTCTTCCTCCTGGATGGTGTCCTGCGCGGCGACCAGGCGCTGCAGGTCGGCGTGCGATTGCGCCAGCGCGTCGCGCGTGCGCTTGTAGTCGGTGATGTCGCGCAGCACGAACAGGATCGAGACCTCGTCGCCATCCCGGATCGGCGTCGCGGCCGATTCCACCGTGAGCACGGCCCCGTCCGCACGCACGATCCTGATCTGCGTCAGCGGCGCCACGGCGCCGCCGGCGAGCAGCGCTGCGATGCGCGCCTTCACCGGTTCGATCGACTCGGGGTGGATCAGCTCGAGCGGCGACCGCCCGAGCAGCGCCGATTCGTCGGCGCCGAACAGGCGCTGGGCCTCCTCGTTGACGTAGCTGATGCGGTTGCCGGTGTCGACGAACACCGCGTCCGGCAGCATCTCCAGCAGCCTGCGCAGGCGGGCCTCGCTGTCGCGCAGCGCCAGCTCGGCGGCACGCCGCTCGGTGATGTCGCGCAGGATCGCCGTGTACAGGCGCCGGCCGTCGACCCTCAGCTGCGAAATCGCGGCGTCGAGCGGAAACTGCGTGCCGTCGGCGCGCAGACCCATCACGTCGCGGGTGCGGCCCATGTGGCGCGCTGCCGAGTCGCCCTCGCCGAACGCGCGAACATCGCGGCGGTGCGAGTCGCGGAATCGTTCCGGGACGAGCTGCTCGAGCGGGGTGCCGATCAGGGCGTCGATCGAGCAGCGGAACATCGCAGCCGCGGCCGGGTTCGCCTGCACGATGACCTGGTGCTCGTCGGCGGTCAGGATTCCGACGGTGGCCGAGTCGAAGATCGCGCTCAGGCGCGCTTCGCTCAGGCGCAGCGCGATTTCGGTCCGCTTGCGCGCGGTGACATCGCGCATCGACGCGAAGAGCGCGGATTCGCCGGCATAGACGATCGGGATGCCGCGAACCTCGACGTCGACGGGCGCGCCATCGAGCCTGAGGAACGTCACTTCGCGCATCGAACCGGCCTGCCCGTTCGCGATGACTTCGGCGGCCTGCTTCTGCGCCGTGAGTCCGAAGTCGGGGTGGACGGCGTCGAGGCTCGGGGTGCCCACGAGATCCTGCGCCGAGGCCGCGCCCAGCAACTCGACACAGGCCCGGTTGACGAACAGCACCTTGCCGTCCCGGTGCACCGAGATCGCCTCGGGCGACCAGTCGACCAGGGTGCGGTAACGGTCTTCGCTTTCGCGCAGCGCCGCCTCCGCGGCGTCGCGCGCATCGAGCATCCGGTTGAACTGCTCCGCCACCGCCGTGATCTCGATCGGACCGCCGACCTGGGCACGCACCTCGGCGTCGCCGCTGCCGACCTTCGATGCCACCTCGGCGAGCCCCGTGATCGGGCGGGCGATCACCGCATTGAGACGCCAGGCCAGCGCCAGCGCCGCCAGCAGCAGCGCGAGCGCGAGCGCGACGACGCGGCGCTGCAAGCTCTGGTACGCCGCGAAGATCTCGGACTCGGGCAGACCGGCCACCACCCGCCACTCGACGCCGGGCAGCGTCACGTAGGCGATCACGCGCTGCACGCCGTCGCGGCTGGTGGCGGACCCGATGCCCTCGCCCCGGCCCTGAAACGGATCGGGCTCGGCCGGGTCCGGGCGCTTGCCGATGTAGTGCTCCAGGCCGCTCGAACGCAGCAGCAGCGTCCGGTCGCGATCGACGACCGAGACGACCGCGTTGGGCGGCGTCGACCCCAGCAGTTGCCGGTTCAGGCTGAGCAGGTCCACCGGCAGGATGAGCATCCCGATCTGCGTTCCCGCGGCATCGCGCAGCGGGTGCGACAGCACGACCACCCAGCGCCCGGTGGTGGGCCCGGGGAAGGCGCCGCTGACGTTCGGGCGACCCAGGCGCAGCGCCTTCTCGAACCAGGGGAACTGCTGCGGGTCCAGGCTGGGCGGCGGCTTGGCCACGCTCGCGCAGACCACGCGGCTGCGCAGGTCGCGCGTGACGAGCCCGGCAAATTCCGGACGGATCAGCGCGATCTCGGGGATGATCGGGTCGCAGCGGGCCGGGTCGAGCGCGCGGATCAGGGGCCGCTGCGCCACCCGCGCCAACACGTCCTGCCATTCGCCCAAGCGACGCCCGAGGTCGGCCGCGCTGCCGGTGGCGAGCAGCCTGACCGTGGCGTGGGCGGCATCGCGCGTTTCCTGCAGGTCGTCGGCCAGCAGCCAGGCGAACACGCCGCCGACCGGCAGCACGATCGTCAGCACGAGCATGGCAACCCAGGCGCGGATCGACAGGCGTTCGAACCGCGTCCTCACCGGCCCGCGCGCGGCCGCCCGTTCAGGCGATTCCACGTCCGGGCACCGGGTCCAGCTCGCCGAGGGTGGAGTCCAGCTTGTCGAGTTGCTGCTCGAGACCGTAGCGGATCAGCGCCGCCATGCTCGGCAGCTGCAGCTTTTCCTGGATCCGGGTCTTGTGCGTGCTCACGGTCTTCACCGACAGGTGCAGCGCGTCGGCGATGTCGGTCAGGCGCTGCCCGGCGACGATGCGCTGCAGCACGTCGAGCTCGCGGTCCGAGAGTGCGGCGTGGCGCGGCGTCGGCGCCATGCCGCTGAGCTGCCGCACGACGCGCTCGGCCAGACTGGCCGTGACGTAGCTGCCGCCGGCGGCGACCTTGCGCACCGCGGCGATCAGCTCGGCGGCCGCACTGTCCTTGGTCAGGTAGCCGCTGGCGCCGGCCTTGAAGGCACGCATCGCGTACTGCTCCTCGGCATGCATCGTCAGCACCACGACCGCGACCGTCGGGTGCTCGGCCTTGATGCGGCGGATCAGCTCGAGCCCCGTCATGCCCGGCATCGACAGGTCGACGATGGCCACGGCGTGGCGCTCGCGGCGCAGGCATTCGAGGGCCTGGAATCCGGTGCCGGCCTCGCTGACGACCCACTCGCCGGCGACCGGTTCGAGGATGCGCTTGATGCCTTCGCGCACGATCGTGTGATCGTCGACGAGCATCAGCCTCTGGGTCATGGGGGGGTCCTGGGTCTGCATGGAAACTCGGCCTGTGCGCGGGTGCGTCGGTCCATCCTAGGGCCGCGGCGGCACTGTGGCGGGGGTTCCCGGCACCGGACTTGATGCGCGTCAACCCACACCATCGCGGCGGCCGCCGTTAGGAATAGTCCGAATGCGGGGTCGGAGCAATCGCGGCGCAGAAGCGGAATGCGCTGCGGCAAAGCGCCGCGCGGTTCCGATGTTCAGCCGCGGGCGCTGCGGGCAATCTTCGGGCATCGAGAAGTCCCAACGTCCTCACAGGAGTCGAAGCATGTTGAACGCCGTCCCGCTGCAGTCGATCCCGCCGCATGGCGGTCGCATCCTCGACTTCCCGAGGGGCTCGGCGCAGGATCACAGCACGCTGGCCGATCTGCTGCAGCTGATGGGTGCCGGCGACGCCGACGTGCGCCGCGCCGCCGGCGTGCCGGTCCCGCTGCGCCGGCTGCGTGCCGGGGACACGCTGTTCCATGAAGGCACGCGTGCCGATTCGATCTACTTCGTGCGCAGCGGAACGTTCAAGATCTTCCGCACCGCCGAAGACGGCTACGAGCAGGTGCTCGGCTTCGTCGGCCGCGCCGAGCTGCTCGGCTTCGACGCCCTGTGCACCTGCGGCCACCCGACCGAGGCGGTGGCGCTGGAGGACTCGGCCGTCTATGTCGTGCTGATGCGCGACGTGGTCGGCCTGATCGAACGCTCGCCGGCGCTGGGACGCGTCGTGCACCTCGCGGTCAGCACCGCGCTGACGCGGCAGGGCGAGCTTGCCGACGTGATGGCGGCGGTGTCGGCCGAGGTGCGGCTGGCGCGCTTCCTGCTGCATCTGTCGCAGCGCATGGCCGCGTGCGGGCAGTCGCCGCGCCGCTTCGTGCTGCGCATGGGTCGGCGCGACATTGCCAGCTACCTCGGGGTCGCCCACGAGACCGTCAGCCGCTCGTTCACCGCGCTGGTCGGCTGGGGTCTGGTGGCCGTGAACAACCGCGAGGTCGAGGTCGTCGACATGGACGGTCTGCGTGCGCTGACGCGGGCCACGCGCCGCCAGGTCGACGAAGCCGGCGCTGCGCAGGCGCCGCTCGCTTCGTAGGGCGCGCAGCCCCTCCCGGGTCAACCCCTAGTCGGTCGGGCCGCGGCCGCCCGCGGCGAGAAGGTCGCCATCGACCGGAGCGGCAAGCCGCTCCGTGCCACCGGCCACCTGCGTCTGCGCGCCCGGCGACGCCAGCAGGCCCTCCGCGATCAGCACCGCGATGGCGCACAGGCTGACGAGGAGGCAGGCCGTGACGAAGCGCGAGGCGATGGTGGTCACGCGGGTTCCCCTTCGGAAATCGGCAATCGGCCTGCCGGATGCGGGCGCCGATCCGGCGCCTCGGTTCACTCTAGCGATCGCTCCATGCCGCCGCGTTGATCGCGATCAACACCGCGCCCGGTACCACGGCGAGCTGCGCTGAGCCAGATCAATCCGGCCATCGGTCGCCGGGCTTCTGATACGAGCTGCGGCGCTGCGATCGAGAGCGGTCCCGGGACGTCCGCCCGGCGGCCGTGCCTGCCGGTTCAAGCGCAAGGAGGCAGGGCCCGATGAAGAAATACATCCGCTGGTTCTCGGAGTTGGGTGTGGGCGACGTCGCCCTGGTCGGCGGCAAGAACGCGTCGCTCGGCGAGATGTACCGCGAGCTCGCGACCCAGGGCGTGCGCGTGCCGAACGGCTTCGCGGTCACCGCGGCGGCCTACCGTGACATGCTGGACCAGGCCGGCGCGTGGCCTGCGCTGCACCAGGCGCTGGCCGGGCTGGACGTGCGCGATGTCGACGACCTGGCCCGCCGCGCCCGCGTCGCCCGCGAGATCGTCTACGGCGCGCCGCTGCCGGCCGACCTGGTGGCCGAGATCGGCAGCGCACATGCGCAGCTGCGCGCCGAGTACGGCGAGCAGGCCACCTACGCGGTGCGCAGTTCGGCCACCGCCGAGGACTTGCCCGGTGCCAGCTTCGCCGGCCAGCACGAGACCTTCCTGAACATCGCCGGCGAGGCCAAGCTGCTCGACTCGGTGCGCCGCTGCTTCGCCAGCCTGTTCAAGGACCGCGCGATCAGCTACCGCGTCGACAACGGCTTCGACCACTTCAAGGTGTTCCAGTCGGTCGGCGTGATGAAGATGGTGCGCTCCGACCGCGCGGCCAGCGGCGTGATCTTCACGCTCGACACCGAGTCGGGCTTCCGCGACGTGGTGTTCGTCACCGGCGCCTACGGCCTCGGCGAGAACGTCGTGCAGGGCACCGTCGACCCCGACGAGTTCTACGTCTTCAAGCCGACCTTCCGGCAGGGCCGGCGCAGCGTGCTGCGGCGCAAGCTCGGCGGCAAGGAGATCCGCATGGCCTACACGCAGGGTGCGGGCCGCGAGAGCACCCGCAACGTGCCGACGCCGAAGGAAGACCAGGCCGCGTACTGCATCGGCGACGACGACGTGCTCGCGCTGGCCGACGCCGCGATCCGGATCGAGGATCACTACAGCGGCAAGGCCGGCCGGCCGACACCGATGGACATCGAGTGGGGCAAGGACGGCATCGACGGCCAGCTCTACATCCTGCAGGCACGCCCCGAGACGGTGGTCTCGCAGCGGCCGGTCGGCCAGGTCGACGAGTACCGAATGACGGCCAGCGGCGCGGCGCGGGTCAGCGGCCGCGCCGTCGGCGGCAAGATCGCGGCCGGCACCGTGCGCGTGATCTCCGACGTGACGCAGCTCGGCCAGTTCCGCCCCGGCGAGGTGCTGGTCGCCGACACCACGATGCCCGACTGGGGCACGGTGATGAAGACCGCCGCGGCCGTCGTCACGAATCGCGGCGGCCGCACCTGCCATGCGGCGATCGTCGCGCGCGAGCTCGGCATCCCCGCGGTGGTCGGCTGCGACGACGCGACCACGGTGCTGCACACCGGCGACGAGGTCACCGTGTCGTGCGCCGACGGCGCGGTCGGCCGCGTCTATGCGGGGGTGCTGCCGTACACCCGCACGCGCACCGACCTGACGGCGCTGGCGCGGCCGCAGACGCACCTGATGGTCAACCTCGGCAACCCCGACCTCGCGTTCCAGACCGCGATGCTGCCCACCGACGGCGTCGGCCTGGCGCGCATGGAGTTCATCGTCGCCGAGCACATCAAGGCGCACCCGATGGCGCTGGTGCACCCGGAGAAGATCGACGACGCCGCGGTGCGCGAGGCGCTCGCGCGGCTGACCCGCGGTTATGCGCGGCCGGCCGACTTCTTCGTGCGCCAGCTCGCCGAGGGCGTCGCGACGATCGCTGCCGCGTTCTACCCGAAGCCGGTGATCGTGCGCATGTCCGACTTCAAGACCAACGAGTACGCCAGCCTGCTCGGCGGGCGCTGGTTCGAGCCGCACGAGGAGAACCCGATGATCGGTTTCCGCGGCGCCTCGCGCTACACGCATCCGGCGTACGCCGAAGGCTTCGCGCTCGAGTGCGCGGCGATGAAGCGGGTGCGCGACGCGATGGGGCTGACCAACGTGAAGCTGATGATCCCGTTCTGCCGCCGCGTGGCGGAGGCCGAGCGCGTGCTGCAGGCGATGGCCGGGCACGGCCTCGCACGCGGCGTCAACGGGCTCGAGGTCTACGTGATGTGCGAGATCCCGAACAACGTGATCCAGATCGATGCGTTCGCGAAGCTGTTCGACGGCTTCTCGATCGGCTCGAACGACCTGACGCAACTCGTGCTCGGCGTCGACCGCGACTCCGAGATCGTGGCCTTCGACTTCGACGAGCGCGACGAGGGCGTCAAGGCGTTCCTGCGCCAGGCGGTCGAGGGGGCGCAGCGCAACCAGCGCCACGTCGGCATCTGCGGCCAGGCGCCTTCGGACTATCCCGAGATGGCCGAGTACCTGGTCGAACTGGGCATCGACTCGATCAGCGTCACGCCCGACACGCTGCTGCAGGTCATGCGCGAGGTGCTCGCCGTGGAACGCTGGCTCGGGCGGGCGCCGCGCGGCGCCGAAACCGCATTGGAGGCTGCATGAACCAACCCATCTCATCGCTGATGACGCGCCAGGTCTGGACCATCGGCATGGACGACACCATCCAGCGGGTCGAGGATCTGCTGAACGAGAAGGGCCTGACCTGGGCGCCGGTGCTCGATCCGGCGGGCGTGATCATCGGCGTGATCGGTGCCACCGACCTGTTGCAGTTCCACGCCCAGGGGCGTGACCCGAAGACGATGCATGCGTGGCGGCTGTGCACCTACAAGCCGATCAGCGTCGACCAGGCGGCGCCGGTGCGCGAGGTCGCGCGCGCGATGCTCGAGCAACGCATCCACCACGTCGTCGTGATGAACGGCGACAAGCTGGCCGGCGTGGTCTCGTCGCTCGATTTCGTCCGCGCCTTCGCCGCGCTGGACTGAGCCACCGCCCGCGGCGTGCCCACGTCGTCGGGTTCGCAGCGTTGCGCAGGCGATGAATCTCGGTCGTCGAGGCGGTCCGGTTGAGCCCACTCAATCGGCTCGCCGGGTGCGTTCGTAGGATCAGATCGGTGTCGGAGGAGTTCGGCATCGTGATCCGCAGTCCAAGGAGTTCAACATGAAGTACACCACCAGAACCAGGCTGGCGCTGGCCTCGCTGGCGCTGTTCGGCGCCATGCAGTCAGCCCATGCCACGATCGATTTCTTCACCGGGAACCAGCAGTACACGAACGTCAACATCGCGGCCGACACCGACGCGCTGTCGCTGATCGGCGACATCGGCAACACCGGCATCACGATGACCTTCGAGAACATGATCGGTCCGGACGGCTCGACGCAGGTGGTGATGCACGGCCAGCACGGCGTGGCCTTCGTCGAGAGCTATCTGGACTCGCTGCCCGGTGCGGCGCACACCGGCTTCAGCTCGATCACCCTGCGCCCGCAGGACGGCTACGGCTTCACCGCCGGCGATTTCGCGCTCGATGAGCTCAATGGCCAGGACAGCGGCACGGTGACGCTGCTCGGGATCGACCAGTTCGGCCAATCGACGTCGGAGACATTCGCGCTCGGGGTCAATGGCCAGAACCCGTATCAGTTCACGACCGGAGGCGGCGAACTGGTGACGGCACTGATCTTCACGGTCGCGACGAACAATCTGCTGCAAGACCTGAAGCAGGTGTCGGTCGACGTCGCTGCGATCCCCGCCATTCCTGAGCCCGGGACGTACGGGATGATGGCGTTCGGGCTGGCCGGCATGGCCCTGTGGCGGCGTCGCCAGTCGCGCTGATCGGGCGCGCGTGATGCCGAAGCAATGAACCCCGCCGCCATGGCGGGGTTCTTCTTTCGGCCACCGCGATCAGCGCCGGGCGCGCTGCTCGTGGTCCTGTTCCTTCGACACGATGTCGGCGAGCGCGTTCGCCTGCGCCGCGTGCAGCCGCAGCAGGTCGTCGAGCGTGACGATGCCCAGCAGGCTGCCGTCGTGCTCGAGCACCGGCAGCCGACGCACGCCGTGCGCACGCATCCGCTCGAGCGCGTCCGCGAGCGGTTCCGACGCGGCGCCGACGACCAGCTTCGTCGCCATGATGCGGGCCACCGGGGTGGTGGCGGGTGCGAGTTCGTTCGCCAGCACCTCGACGACGATGTCGCGGTCGGTGACGATGCCCGCGGGCGTTCGATCACCCTGCGGATCGTCGACGACGATCAGGG
>JAYSLR010000008.1:0-1519 GCA_043725365.1 Rhizobacter sp.
CCCGCATCCGCGACGAAGCGGCACTCGGCCGGCAGACGTACTGGGTCTGTCCCCTGGTCGACGAGTCGGCTGCGCTCGATCTCAAGAACGCGACGGACACGCACGCCGAGCTTTGCGCCGCGCTGCCCGGCCGGATGATCGGCCTGCTCCACGGCCGCATGCCCGCGGCTCAGAAAGCGGCGGCGATGTCGCTCTTCGCGGGCGGCCAGATCGCGGTGCTGGTCGCGACGACGGTGATCGAGGTCGGCGTCGACGTGCCGAACGCATCGCTGATGGTGATCGAGCATGCCGAGCGCTTCGGGCTGTCGCAGCTGCACCAGCTGCGCGGGCGCGTCGGCCGCGGCAGTGTCGCCAGCGTCTGCGTGCTGCTGTACACCGCGCCGCTCTCGGACACCGGCAAGGCGCGCCTGAAGGCGATGCTCGAGACCGGCGACGGCTTCGAGATCGCGCGCCGCGATCTCGAGATCCGCGGCCCCGGCGAGTTTCTCGGCGCGCGCCAGTCGGGCGCACCGCTGCTGCGCTTCGCCGACCTCGTCGAGGACGAGGCGCTGGTGCAGGCGGCCGCTGCCGCGGCGACGCGGCTGCTGGACCGCCACCCGCAGGCGGCGCTCGACCATGTCGCGCGCTGGCTGGGCGGGCGCTCGGACTACCTGAAGGCGTGATTTGACAAGACAATGCGCGCATGACGCTCACCGAACTCCGCTACATCGTCGCGGTCGCCAGAGAACACCATTTCGGCCGTGCCGCGGAGGCCTGCTTCGTCTCGCAGCCCACGCTCAGCGTGTCGATCAAGAAGCTCGAGGAAGAGCTCGACGTCAAGATCTTCGAGCGCGGCGCGAACGAGGTCACCGTCACGCCGCTGGGCGAGGAGATCGTGCGCCAGGCGCAATCGGTGCTCGAGCAGGCGGCGCAGATCAAGGAGATCGCCAAGCGCGGCAAGGACCCGGTCTCGGGCCCGCTCGCCCTGGGCGTGATCTACACGATCGGCCCGTACCTGCTGCCCGACCTGGTGCGCCAGGCGATCGAGCAGGTGCCGCAGATGCCGCTGATGCTGCAGGAGAACTTCACCGCCAAGCTGCTCGAGATGCTGCGCACCGGCGAACTCGATTGCGCGATCGCGGCCGAGCCGTTCCCCGACACCGGCCTGGCGGTCGCGCCGCTCTACGACGAGCCGTTCATGGCCGCGGTGCCCAAGCTGCACCCGCTGGCCAAACGCAAGAGCATCAGCACCGAGGAGTTGAAGAACGAGACCATGCTGCTGCTCGGCACCGGCCACTGCTTTCGAGACCACGTGCTCGAGGTCTGCCCCGAGTACGCGCGCTTCGCCAGCCCTGCCGGAGGCGGTCGAGCCGGTCTCGAGGGCATACGCCAAAGCTTCGAGGGCTCGTCGCTGGAGACCATACGCTACATGGTGGCCTCAGGCATGGGCATCACGGTGGTGCCGCAGCTCAGCGTGCGCGCTTTTGAGCGCTCTGGCGGCGGCGACCATGTGCGCTACATCCCATTCACCGCGCCCGTG
>JAYSLR010000009.1:0-11106 GCA_043725365.1 Rhizobacter sp.
GGGAGCCGCTGCTGTAGCGACTTCGGACGCAAGATTGTCCGCCTTGCTGAATTCCCAGAACGGTGTGCGGTCAACGACATGACGATTAAACCGCTCCAAGGCGTGCACAAGAATGATGGCGCCGAGAACTATCTTCACGACTCCGCCCTCTAGGTTTGCCGACGACCAGCCCTTGACCGCTGCCCCATATGCGGCGCAGTAGACGAGGCCCACAAGTAGGGTGAGTGAGAACGCCAAGATGCTCGACGACGTAATCCCGATCGCCATCGCGTACATGGCGACAAATAAGAGCAATGCCTTGTGGTCGATGCTGCCCGAAAGAAGCCATTCAAGACCAAGCGGCAAGAACGGAGCCCCAATGTGCATGGCTAAACAACTTAAGTATTGTTGCCAGTGACGCGGTATGCCAGGAATTCTCTTTGCCACGTCGCCGGAACCCTCCGGGGGCAGACTCTAGCGGACGCTTGGTGCTGTGCCAAGGTAGGGCTTGCAGCAAAGTCTTGTGTAACAGAACCTAGATCAGCCTGAACCATTACCCGCGACACGCGACAAAGCGCACGCATAGCCTCATACCGAACCTGCATAACCCCCCGATTCTCGGTGGTTACCGGCCCATTACACTGCCGTGACAATCTCCCACGAGGAACTGTGCGGACGTGGCCCGGTCTCACCCGACCTGCCACCTGAAACCGGCCCGTAACCGACCGTTGCGGCTGCCAGCCCAGCGGCATTGGGCAAGCCTTCGAGCCCCCGGACGGCGGCAGCGGGCTTGCCCAATCCCGCTTTTTTTGACTTCACTGACTGGATCCGCGATGAATCGTCCCGTGTTGGAAGGGCTGCGCGTGAACGCTCCCGCCGGCGTGCGCCATGCCAAGCTGATCGCCTGGGTGGCCGAAATGGCCGCGCTGACCGAAGCCGCCGATATCTACTGGTGCGACGGCAGCACCGCCGAGTACGACCGGCTGTGCGCGCAGCTGGTGGCGGCCGGCACCTTCAAGAAACTCAACCCCGAGTTGCGCGCGAACAGCTACCTTGCCTGCAGCAGCCCGAGCGACGTGGCGCGTGTCGAGGACCGCACCTTCATCTGCTCGCAACGCGAGGAAGACGCCGGCCCGACCAACAACTGGGTGGCGCCGGGCGAGATGCGCGAGCTGCTGCAGACCGGGCCGAATGCGCTCTTCCGCGGCTGCATGCGCGGGCGCACGATGTACGTCGTGCCGTTCTCGATGGGCCCGCTGGGCTCGCCGATCGCGCACATCGGCGTCGAGCTCTCCGACAGCGCCTACGTCGCCGTCAACATGAAGCTGATGACGCGCATGGGCGCGAAGGTGCTCGACGTGCTCGGCACGGACGGCCACTTCGTGCCTTGCATGCACAGCGTCGGCGCACCGCTGCAGCCCGGCGAGAAGGACGTGACGTGGCCGTGCAACGCGACCAAGTACATCGTCCACTACCCCGAGACGCAGGAGATCTGGAGCTATGGCTCCGGCTATGGCGGCAACGCGCTGCTCGGCAAGAAGTGCTTCGCGCTGCGCATCGCCAGCACGATGGGGCGTGACCAGGGCTGGCTGGCCGAGCACATGCTGATCCTGGCGGTGACCTCGCCCGAAGGCAAGAAGTACCACGTCGCCGCCGCGTTCCCGAGCGCCTGCGGCAAGACCAATTTCTCGATGCTGGTTCCGCCGGCCGGCCTCGCCGGCTGGAAGGTCACGACGATCGGCGACGACATCGCCTGGATCAAGCCGCATGCCGACGGCCGCCTGTACGCGATCAATCCGGAGTCCGGCTATTTCGGCGTCGCGCCCGGCACGAACCACCAGACCAACGAGAACTGCATGGCCAGCCTGACGCGCGACGTGATCTTCACGAACGTCGCGCTGACGGACGATGGCGACGTCTGGTGGGAGGGCATGACCGACACCCCGCCCGCGCACCTGATCGACTGGCAGGGCAAGGACTGGACGCCCGCGCTGGCGAAGGAGACCGGTGTCGATGGCAAGCCCCGCCCCGCCGCGCACCCGAACTCGCGCTTCACGGTGCACGCGACCAACAACCCCGCGCTCGACCCCGAGTGGGACAACCCTGCCGGTGTGCCGATCGACGCGTTCATCTTCGGCGGTCGCCGCTCGACCACCGTGCCGCTCGTGACCGAAGCGCGCAACTGGGTCGAGGGCGTCTACATGGCCGCGACCATGGGCTCGGAGACCACGGCGGCAATGGTCGGCGGCAACGGCACCGTGCGGCGCGACCCGTTCGCGATGCTGCCGTTCACCGGCTACAACATGAGCGACTACTTCGGGCACTGGCTCGACCTGGGCCGGCGCCTCGAGGCCTCGGGCGCCCGGCTGCCGAAGATCTACTGCGTCAACTGGTTCCGCAAGGACGCCGCCGGCAAGTTCGTGTGGCCGGGTTACGGCGAGAACATGCGGGTGCTGCAGTGGATGGTCGGGCGCGTCGAGGGCCGCGCACAGGGCCGCGAAAACGCATTCGGCACCACGCCGCGCTACGACGATCTGGACTGGTCCGGGCTGGACTTCACCCCGGCGCAGTTCGAGCAGGTCGCCAGCCTCGATGCCGGCGCGTGGAAGACCGAGCTCGGCCTGCATGCCGAGCTTTTCCAGCGCCTGGCGCACCACCTGCCGGCAGAAATGAACGCCACCAAGGCGCTCATAGAGAAGCGACTCGCGGCCTGATCGATCCGCTCGCAGAAGCAGCAGGGCCGGCATTCGCCGGCCCTGCTGCTTCTGCGCGGGCCTTGCCGCCCCGTGCTCAGTCGGCGTGCAGCCCTTCGTGGCGTGCGGCGGCGGCGTACAGGTCGGCGGCGAAGCCCGGATCGGTCCTCGAATAGCTGTAGGCCAGGCTGCGAACCTTCTGGGCTTCGAGCGCAGCCGATTCGGACGCGCTGCGGGCCACGGCAGGCGCGCGCAGCATGGCCGGCACCAGGCCGGTCAGTGTGGCGAGCAGGTGTTGGACGAAGCGGCTGCGTTGCACGTCGGCGTGCAGGGTGGCGGTGGTCATGGTGTGTTCCTTGCGTGTGTTTTGGGGTGGTCGCGTGCGGGTCGCTCAGGTCAGCGGGCCTTGGCGGCTCGCGGCGCGGAGTTCCTTGGCGAGTTCGGGCTGCAATGCCTCGCATTGGTCCGCGAAGTCGAGCAGGTGGCGCTGGGCGCGGGCCTGACCCGAGGCCTCCAGCGCGAGCCAGATGCCCGTACCGAAGCGGCTGAACCAGCGCGAAATACCGGCGCCAGCCTGCGCGGCGGGCCTGAGCGGCAGCGATGTGACAGCGGTGTTCATGCGAAATGTCCTTCCTGAGGCCGGGGCAAGATGTCCCGATGCCGGTAGATTAGGGTTTACCCGGATAATTCACCAATCAAACTTGTGAATCGCCGATATAACCCAGGCACATGACGATGGCCGCTGCGCTGAATTTCCGCACCCTCGACCTGAACCTGCTCCGCGTCTTCGACGTCGTGATGGCAGAACGCAACCTGACGCGGGCCGCCGAGCGCCTGTCGCTGAGCCAACCAGCCGTCAGCAATGCGTTGAAACGGCTGAAGGAGTCCGTAGGTGAGGACTTGCTCACAAGAATATCGTCCGGCGTCAAGCCGACGCCACGGGCCGAAGCACTGTGGCCCGAGGTCCGCGCCGCGCTCGGGCACCTGCGGTCCGCACTGGCGCCGGGCGAATTCAACCCTCAGGCGGACGCGGCCAGTTTCCGGATCGCGATGGCCGATGCCACCGCGGCGCTGTTCATGCCGCCCTTGGTCGCTCACATCGAGGACAGCCGGGCGCTGGCCAGCGTGCGGGTGCTGCCGCTGACGACGCGCGATCCGAGCACGCTGCTGGAGCGCGGCGATGCGGATCTGGCGATCGGCCACTTTCCCGAGACGGTCGCCGCGCTGACCGTCCAGGGCAGCGACTCGCCGCTGCGCCACGCCCACCTGCACGACAGCGACTATGTCTGCGTGATGCGCGACGGCCACCCGCTCGCCGCGGGCGAGCTGACGCTGGACGCGTACTGCGCCGCCGACCACCTGCTGGTCAACTTCGCAGGGCGCCCCTACGGTCTGGCCGACCAGGCCCTGGCGGCACTGAACCGCAAGCGCCGCATCGTGCTGACCGTGAACCAGTATTTCACCGCCGGTCGGGTCGTCGCGAACAGCAACCTGCTGACGGTGCTGCCGGCACACTTCGTCGACGCCACCGGCTACCACGAGCACGTCGTGACGCGGCCGCTGCCGTTCCGGCTCGACGGGTTGCACGTCGCGATGCTCTGGCACCAGCGCACCGACGGCGTGAGCAGCCACCAGTGGCTGCGCGCGCGGCTGCTCGAGGCCGCGGCCGCGGCCACCGGTTGACGCGGCCCGCGTCTTCCCGCATGCTCGCCAAGTGGTCTAGACCACTTGGCTCACCCCGGCATGAAAGCGACGCGCTGATGAACTCCCCCACCGACCTCGCATTGGGCAACAGCGCCCTGGCCGACGCCGCCCGCCGCGGCGCCCGTTCGGCACCCGGCCGCGTCGTGCGTGCGCCGCACGGCAGCACGCTGCACTGCAAGTCCTGGCTGACCGAAGCGGCCTTTCGCATGCTGCAGAACAACCTCGATCCGGACGTGGCCGAGCGCCCCGAGGAGCTGGTCGTCTACGGCGGCATCGGCCGCGCCGCGCGCGACTGGGCCTGCTTCGACAAGATCCTCGAGTGCCTGCGCGTGCTGGAAGACGACGAATCGCTGCTGATCCAGTCCGGCAAGCCGGTGGGCGTGTTCAAGACGCACACCGATGCACCGCGGGTGCTGCTCGCGAACTCCAATCTGGTGCCGAAGTGGGCGACCTGGGAGCACTTCCACGAGCTCGATCGCCAGGGTCTGTTCATGTACGGCCAGATGACCGCCGGCTCATGGATCTACATCGGCACGCAGGGCATCGTCCAGGGCACCTACGAGACCTTCGCCGAGGCCGGCCGCCAGCATTTCGGCGGTGACATGGCGGGACGCTGGATCCTGACCGCGGGCCTCGGCGGCATGGGCGGTGCGCAGCCGCTCGCGGCGAGCTTCGCCGGCGCGGTCTCGCTGACCATCGAGTGCCAGCAGGCCAGCATCGATTTCCGGCTGCGCACCCGCTACCTGGACAAGCAGGCACGTGACCTCGACGACGCGCTCGCGCTGGTCGCGCACCACACCGCGCGGCGCGAGGCGGTCTCGATCGGGCTGCTGGGCAACGCCGCCGAGCTGCTGCCCGAGCTCGTCAGGCGGGCCAAGGCGGGTGGCCCGAAGCCCGACCTCGTCACCGACCAGACCTCCGCCCACGACCTGATCCACGGCTACCTGCCCGCCGGCTGGAGCGTCGAGCAGTGGCGCGCGGCGCAGGAAGACTCCGCCCAGCACGCGCGCCTGACCGCTGCCGCCGCGAAGTCATGCGCGGTTCACGTGCGGGCGATGCTCGACTTCCACGCGATGGGCGTGGCCACCGTCGACTACGGCAACAACATCCGCCAGGTCGCGCTCGACGAGGGCGTCACCAACGCGTTCGACTTCCCGGGCTTCGTGCCGGCCTACATTCGCCCGCTGTTCTGCGAGGGCAAGGGCCCGTTCCGCTGGGTCGCGCTGTCGGGCGACCCCGAAGACATCCGCAAGACCGACGCGAAGATCAAGCAACTGTTCCCGCACAACGCCCACGTGCACCGCTGGCTCGACATGGCCGGCGAGCGCATCGCGTTCCAGGGCCTGCCGGCACGCATCTGCTGGCTCGCGCTCGGCGAGCGCCACCTCGCCGGCCTCGCATTCAACGAGATGGTCAGGAGCGGCGAGCTGAAGGCACCGATCGTGATCGGCCGCGACCACCTCGACACCGGCTCGGTCGCGAGCCCGAACCGCGAGACCGAGGCGATGCGCGATGGCACCGACGCGGTCTCCGACTGGCCGCTGCTGAATGCGCTGCTCAACGTCGCCGGCGGCGCGACCTGGGTCTCGCTGCACCACGGCGGCGGCGTCGGCATGGGTTACTCGCAGCACGCCGGCATGGTGATCGTCGCCGACGGCACGGACGCGGCGGCGAAGCGGCTCGCGCGCGTGCTCGTCAACGACAGCGGCTCGGGCGTGATGCGCCATGCCGATGCGGGCTACGAACTGGCGTGTCGGACCGCGCGCGAACAGCACTTGAACCTGCCGATGCTCGGGACGTGAGCGTCGAACGCTTCGACCTGCAGGCCATCCCCCCGCGGCCGTGGAAGAACGGCACCGGGCTGGCGCGCGAGATCGCGTTCGGCGGCACGAGCCACGCAGACTTCGACTGGCGCCTGAGCGTCGCCGAGGTCGATCGCGACGCGCCGTTCTCGGCCTTTCCCGGCGTCGACCGCCGCATCGTGCTGCTGCGCGGCGCCGGCATGCGGCTGCGCTCGGCCGATGGCCGCGTCGACCACGCATTGACCGAGCCGCTCGTGCCGTTCAGCTTCGCGGGCGAGGTGCCGCTGCACGCGACGCTCGCCGGCGGCGCGAGCAGCGACTTCAACGTGATGACGCGGCGCGGCGTGTTCCGCAGCGAGTTGACGTGCCATCGCAGCGCCGCCGAACGGACGGGCGGTGACGTGACGCTGCTGCTGTGCTGCGCCGGCCACTGGGTCGTCGAGGCCGGCGCGCCACCGCTCGATCTCGGGCCCGGGCAGGCCCTGCTGTGGCGCGCGCCGGTCGCGTCGATCGCCGTCCGACCGACCGGCGGCAGCGCGACGCTGCTGCAGGTCCGCCTGTGTCACGATCGCCCGCCATGAGCACGGCCACGCCACGCACCCTGTTCGCCGAGCATGCGCTGTTGCCCGCAGGCTGGGCGCGCGACGTGCTGTTGCGCTGGGACCGGAACGGAACGTTGACGACCGTGCAGACCGGCGCGATCGCCACCTCCGACACGGCACGCGCCGCCGGAGCGCTGGTCCCCGGCATGCCGAATCTGCACTCGCACGCCTTCCAGCGCGTGTTCGCCGGCCTGTCCGAGCACCGCGGCGGCAGCAGCGTCGACAGCTTCTGGACCTGGCGCGCGCTGATGTACCGCGTCGCCAACGCGGTCTCGCCCGATCAGCTCGAAGCGATCGCCACGCAGCTCTACATCGAGATGCTGTGCGCCGGCTATACCTCGGTCTGCGAGTTTCACTACCTGCACCACGACCCGCAGGGCCGGCCCTACGCCGACCCGGCCGAGATGGCGCTGCGGCTGCTCGCCGCGGCGCGCCGCGCCGGCATCGGCATCACGCTGCTGCCGGTGCTCTACCAGCACGCCGGCTTCGGCGGCGAGCCGCCGCGCGCCGAGCAGCGGCGCTTCGTCAACGACACCGATGCGTTGCTGGGCATCGCGCAGCGCCTGCGCGCGCACGGTGCCGCGGTCGGTATCGCGCCGCACTCGCTGCGCGCCGTCGCCCTGCCGGCACTGCGCGAGGTGGTCGCGGGCCTGCATGCGATCGACGCGCGTGCGCCGGTCCATATTCACATCGCCGAACAGCAGCAGGAGGTCGACGACTGCCTCGCCTGGAGCGGCCAGCGGCCGGTCGCGTGGCTGCTCGCGAACCTGCCGGTCGATGCGCGCTGGTGCCTGGTGCACGCGACGCACCTCGTCGACCCCGAGCGTCGCGGGCTGGCGGCGTCCGGCGCCGTCGCCGGCCTGTGCCCGAGCACCGAGGCGAACCTGGGCGACGGCGTGTTCGATGCGGCCGCCTACCTGGCCGCCGGCGGCGCCTGGGGCATCGGTTCCGACAGCCACGCCAGCGTCGACGCGGCCGAGGAACTGCGCTGGCTCGAGTACACGCAGCGCCTTGCGCAACAGCGCCGCAACGTGCTGGCCGGCGCGGCGCACGGCCAGGTCGCCGATCACCTGTGGAGCGCCGCGGCGGCCGGTGGCGCACGCGCGCGCGGCCTGGCCGGCGCCGGTCTCGCCGCGGGGCAGCCCGCCGACTTCGTCGTGCTCGACAGCGCAGGCGTGCTCGCCGGGCTGACGCCGTCGCAAGCCCTGGCCAGCCACGTGTTCGCGAATCACGGCGGGAACACGGTGCGCGACGTGTGGGCCGGCGGCGTGCAGCGCGTCTGCAACGCTGCCCATGCGCTCGAGCGCGAGGCCTGCGCCGGTTTCGTCGGCGCGCGCGCCGAACTGCTTCGCGAGATCTGACGATGCCCGACGCCCCCGTGCCCGCGATCGACCTGCTGATCCGCAACGTGCGGATCGTCCGCTGCGATGACGATGCCTGCGCGGTCTCGGCGCCCGGGTTCGTCGCGATCGCGGACGGTCGCATCGCCGGCATCGGTGCCCTCGACGCGCTCGACCCGCGCGCGCGGGTACGCGCCGAGCTCGACGGCGCGGGCGCGTTGCTGACGCCGGGGCTGATCGACTGCCACACTCATCTCGTCTACGCCGGCGACCGCGCGCGCGAGTTCGAGATGCGATTGCAGGGCGCGAGCTACGAGGCGATCGCGCGCGCCGGCGGCGGCATCCTGTCGACGGTGCGGCAGACCCGCGCCGCGGGCGCCGCCGACCTGCAGGCCCAGTCGGCGCGCCGGCTGCTGAGCCTGATGCGGCACGGCGTGACCACGGTCGAGATCAAGTCGGGCTACGGCCTGTCATTGGAAGCCGAGCTGAAGATGCTGCGGGTTGCGCGCTCGCTCGGGCAGCAGTTCCCGGTCGAAGTGCGCACGACCCTGCTCGCGGCCCACGCGCTGCCGCCCGAGTTCAGCGGCCGCGCCGACGACTACGTCACCGAGATCGTCGAGCGCATCCTGCCCGAGGCGGCGCGGCTGGGCCTGGCGGATGCGGTCGACGCCTTCTGCGAGCACATCGCCTTCACGCCGGCCCAGACGCGGCGCGTGTTCGAGGCCGCGCGTGCCCACGCGCTGCCGGTCAAGCTGCACGCCGAGCAGCTGTCGAACCAGGGCGGCGCGGCGCTCGCCGCCGGGTTCGGCGCGCTGTCGGCCGACCACCTCGAGCATGTCGACGAGGCCGGCGTCGTGGCGATGGCGCGCGCCGGCACGGTCGCGGTGCTGCTGCCGGGCGCGTACTACTTCCTGCGCGACACGCAGCCGCCACCGATCGCGCGCTTTCGCGCCCACGCGGTGCCGATGGCGATCGCGACCGACTGCAACCCCGGCACCAGCCCAAGCACGCACCTGCCGCTGATGATGAACATGGCCTGCACCCTGTTCCGCATGACGCCGGCCGAGGCACTGCTCGGCGTCACGCGACACGCCGCGCGGGCGCTCGGGCTGGCACGCACGCATGGCAGCATCGAGCTCGGCAAGCAGGCCGACCTGTGCCTGTGGGACGCGGAGCACCCGGCCGAACTGTCGTACGCGATCGGGTCAAGCCCGCTGCGGGCGCGCCTTCAGCGCGGCCTGCAGCATCCGCTGCAGTAAGGGCTGCACCTGCGCCGCGAGGTCGGGGCGGTAGCCGAACGGCGCGGTCTCGTCCATGTAGGTGCACTGGCACATCTCGAGCTGCAGTGCGTGGACGCCGGCGCCGGGCCGACCGTAGTGGCGCGTGATGTGCCCGCCCTTGAAGCGACCATTGCTGACATGGCTGAACTGCGCCTGCGCGCCCATCACGGACTCGACCGCCGCCTGCAGCGCCGGCGCGCAGCTGCGCCCGTCGGCGGTGCCGAGGTTCAGGTCCGGCAGCCGGCCGTCGAAGAAGCGCGGCATGCGGCTTGCGATCGAGTGGGCGTCCCAGAGCACGACGCTGCCGTGCCCCTGGCGCAGCCGGTCGAGCTCGGCGCGCAGCGCGTCGTGGTACGGCTGCCAGTAGATCGAGCGGCGCTGCTGCGCCTCGGCAGCGTCCGGCGCCTGGCCCGGTCGGTACAGCGGCTCCTTGCGGAAGGTGTCCCGCGGCAGCAGGCCGGTCACGTCCTGGCCGGGGTACAGGCTCTCGTCCTCGGGCGGTCGGTTCAGGTCGATCACATGGCGCGCGAAGCGCGCGGCGATCGTGCTCGCGCCGAGCGTGCGTGCGAAGGCGTAGAGCTGCGGCAGGTGCCAGTCGACATCGGCGCGCAGCAGCGCCTGCGGCGTCATGCGCGCGGCAAGCTCGTCCGGAATCTCGGTGCCGGCGTGCGGGAACGAGACCAGCAGCGGCGCGGTGCCCGGTGTCAGCGTGAACATGATCGAAGTGGTCTAGACAGGTTGAGGTCCGAGTGTAGACTGCGCGGCACGCGGCTTGCATCAGGCCGCGCACCCCATCCACCCCCAGGGAGACACGATGAGTTCCACGCACCGCCTCGCCACGATTGCCGCCGTCGCTGCCGGCCTGTTCGCCGCGCCGGCCTTCGCGCAAGACACCAAGGTCGCTACCCCTGTGGCCATAGCGATCTCCGGCTGGACCGGCTTCGCGCCGCTGACGCTGGCCAGCGAGGCCGGCCTGTTCAAGAAGCACGGCCTGGACGTGACGATCAAGAAGATCCCGCAGAAGGACCGCCACCTCGCGATCGCCTCCGGCGACGTGCAGTGCGCCGCCACCACGGTGGAGACCTGGGTCGTGTGGAACGCCAACGGCGTGCCGACCACGCAGATCTTCCAGCTCGACAAGAGCTACGGCGCCGACGGCATGGTCGTCAAACCGAGCATCATGAAGATCGCCGACCTGAAGGGCAAGACCGTCGCCGCGTCGGCGCCGGGCACCTCGCCGTACTTCGGCCTGGCCTGGATCCTGAAGAAGAACGGCCTGTCGGTGAAAGACGTGAAGGTGCTGACGCTGGAACCGCAACCGGTCGCCAACGCCATGATCGCCGGCACCACCGACTTCGACGCCGGCATGACCTACGAGCCCTATCTCTCCGCGGTGCGCGCCAAGCCCGAGGCCGGCAAGATCATCGCCACGACGCTCGACTACCCGATGGTGATGGACACCTTCGGCTGCGCGCCGAAGTTCCTGAAGGACAACCCGAAGGCGGCGAAGGCGCTGGCCGACAGCTACTTCGACGCGCTCGAGATGATCAGGAAGGACCCGAAGAAGTCCTACGAGATCATGGGCGCCGACGTCAAGCAGACCGGCGAGGCGTTCGAGAAGTCGGCCGCCTACCTGCGCTGGCAGGACCGCGCGGCGAACCAGAAGTTCTTCGCCGGCGACTTCCAGCAGTTCACCAAGGAGGCGG
>JAYSLR010000010.1:0-9802 GCA_043725365.1 Rhizobacter sp.
TGGTGGGCATGCTGAAGGGGTCGCAGCGCTACAACCCGGTGCGCAACCCGGAGCGCGCGCGCGAACGCCGCAACCTCGTGCTGGCGCAGATGGTCAAGCGCGGCACGCTGACGGCGGCCCGCTACGAACGGCTTCGCACGCTGCCGCTGGTGCTCTCGTTCAAGCGGCCCGAAGACGGTGACATCGGCCAGGCGCGGCATTTCGTCGCGCACCTGCGCGATCAGCTCGTCGAGTGGGCCGATGCGCACGACGTCGATCTGGACACCGACGGCCTGGTGATCCGCACCACGCTCGACGCGAAGCTGCAGCGCCTGGCGCAGGGCGCGGTGACGCAGCAGGTCGCGCTGCTGCAGCGCATCGCCGGCGAGGAATGGAGCGTGGCGCGGCCGCGCAACGCGCGCGTCACTCCGCAGCCGCTGCCCAAGGGCGCGGCGGCGGCCGAGCCGTTCGCGTGGTTCTGGCGCCAGCACGCGGCGATGCTCGACGAGATGGCGCGCGACACGCCGCAGTTCCGCGCCGCGCGCCAGGCCGGCCGCAGCGACGCGCAGGCGCTCGCTGCGGTGCTCGCCGACACCGCCACGATGAACAGCCTGCGCGACGAGCGCACGCGGCTGTCGGCCGGCTTCATCGCGATCGACCCGGCCAGCGGCGCGGTCAAGGCCTGGGTCGGCAGCCCCGACTTCACGCGCGAGCAGTTCGACCACGTCGCGCAGGCCAGGCGCCAGCCGGGCTCGACCTTCAAGCCCTTCGTCTACGGCGCCGCGCTGCAGCGCGGCATGTCGACCGAGCACCAGTACCTCGACGGCGCGGTCGACATCCCGCTCGCCGACGGCAGCCGCTGGCAGCCGACCGACGGCGAGGGTGCGACGGGCGAGATGATGACGATGCGCGAAGGGCTGGTGCAATCGAGGAACACGATCACCGCTCAGGTGATGCAGGACGTCGGCGTCGAGGCCGTCATCAACTTCGCCCAGGCCGCCGGCGTGCGCGACTCGACGCTCGACCCGGTGCCGTCGCTCGCACTCGGCACCAGCCCCGTCACGCTGCTCGAGATGGGCGACGCCTATGCGACGCTGGCCGCGCTCGGCCAGCGCCACGAGCCGCTGCTGGTCACGCAGATCGCCGACCGCAACGGCCGCGTGCTCCAGACCTGGGGCCCGCAGGCCGAGCGGGTGCTCGACCAGCCGCTGATCGAGAAGCTGGTCGACGTGATGCGCGGCGTCACGCAGACCGGCACCGGCGCGGCGATCCGTTCCGAGTGGGGCGTGAAGGGTGACCTGGCCGGCAAGACCGGCACGACCCAGAACAACACCGACGGCTGGTTCATGCTGATGACGCCGAGGCTGGTCACGGGCGCATGGGTCGGCTTCAACGACCCGCGCGTGACGATCCGCAGCAACTACTGGGGCCAGGGCGGCCACAACGCGCTGCGGCTCGTCGGGGCGTTCATGCAGCAGGCGCAGCGCGCGAAGCTGGTCGACACCCAGGCGGAGTTCCCGCAGGTCGAGCGCGACCCGCCGGAGGCGCCGGCGCTGCCCGCGTCCGCGGTCGATCCGGACTTCGGTCCGGCCGGCCCGTCGCCCGTCGCCGCGGTGACGCGGCTGCTCGGCCTGCCGACCGTGACGCCCGCCGAAGCGGCGGCGGCGCAGCAGGCACGCGAGGAGCGGATGGGGCGCTGATCAGTGCGCCGGCGCGAGGAAGAGCGCCGGATCGACCATCGCGCGGTTCAGGCTCACCGACCAGTGCAGGTGCGGCCCGGTCGCGCGGCCGGTGGCGCCGACGGCGCCGAGCGGCGCGCCCGCGGCGACCGTGTCGCCGACCGCAACGCCGATCGCCGACAGGTGGCAGTACATCGTCAGCAGCCCGCTGCCGTGGTCGAGCCAGACGGTGTTGCCGTTGAAGAAGTAGTCGCCGGTGTCGATCACCGTGCCCGCGGCCGCGGCGACGACCGGTGTGCCCGCGGGCGCCGCGATGTCCATGCCGCTGTGCGGATGGCGTGACTGGCCATTGAACACCCGGCGCAGGCCGAACGAGCCGGAGCGTGTGCCGGGCACCGGCGGGCGCAGCCGCAAGGTCGCGGGCGGCACCTCGCTGAAGGTCGCGACGACCTGCGCGAGGTGCGCACGCTCGCGCTCGTAGCGCGCGAGGTCCTGCGGCGACAGGTCGACCCGGCCGGGGGCGACCTTCAGCTGCTGCTGCGCGTAGCGGAAAGGCCGGATCGTGAACGCCAGCGCCGTCTCGGAGCCGTCGGCCTGCTGCAGCGTCAGCGTTGCGGGGCCGGGCGTCGCGTCCAGCGCGATGCCGAGCACGGCGCGCCACTGGCCGGCGTCGCGCAGCACCAGCACCGGCACGCCGCGGTAGCGGGCGCTCGGTGCCTGGCTGGCCGCGCCGAGCGCGATGCGCGCGATGCCACCCGGGGCGAGCCGCTGCTGCGGCCACTCGGTTGCCCGCACCGCGGGGCCGAGCATCGTCAGTGCAAGCAGGGTGGTGGACAGGCGGGTTCGGCTCATCGGCAGGGCGGGTCTCGGGCGGCACGGCCCGGCATGATGCCGCCGTGCTGCAGACGCGCGCGCCGGCCGGGCGACACATCAGCTTACGCGCCGGCCGCCCGAGATGCCGACTTTTCCCGCACCGCGCGGCGGCGGCACTGGCAGCATCGGGGCACGAAGGCATTCAGCCGCCCGCGCCGAACTTCGCCGGCGCCCGCGCTGCCCCTCACGTCGACGAACCGGAGCATGGTGATGACGACGATTCCCTCTGGCGCGTTGCGGCGCCTCGGTGCCGGCCTGGCCACCGCGGCGCTGATGCTGCTGGGCGGCTGCACCACGACCGCGCTCGTGCTCGGCGCCGCCGGCATCGCCTCCGACACCAGCGTGACCTGGGCGGTCGTCAAGCACCTGCACGCGAAGCTGACCGAGGGCGACGACGTGCCCTGCCAGCGCCTGGACAGCGTGCAGCGCGCGCTGAACGAACGCTGCGGCCCGTTCGTGCCCGGCAGCCTGCGCGTCGCGGACCTGCAGCACTCGCCGCTGCAGGATTGCGCGCTCGCGGTGGCGGTGCGCGAGCCGCGCTTCTGGCCGGCGCTGCCGGAGTTCATCGCCAAGGGCGCGTCGCCCGAGGCCTGCGCGCGCTCGCCGCTGGTGGAGCTCGCGCAGGCCCAGGACTGCCCCGATTTCGAGCGTGCCTCGCCGGCCGTGCTGCAATCGCTGCGCTGGCTGGCCGAGGTCGACGCGCGCGCGATCCAGCACGACGTGATGCGCCTGCTCAGCTGCCCGAACGCGCGCCGCGCCGGGCTCGACGCCGCGCTCGACACCTGGCTCGCGCAGGGCGGCCTGGACGTCGGCGTCGTCTCGTTCGGGCCGCTCGGCGCGCTCGACCCCGGCGCGCTCGCCACGCCGCTCGCACGGGCGCTCGAAGCGCAGGGCCACACGGCCCGCGAAGCGCTCGGCGGCTACGACGGCGTGCGGCCGCGCGGCTTCGAGCTCGCGCTGCGCCACAGCGACTGGGCCGCGCTCGAGTGGTGGTTGGCGCGCGTGCCCGAGCTCGCGAACCGGGTGCCGCCGGTGCAGGGCAACCAGCTGCCGTGGGTGCCGCTGGCGCGCGTGCTGGGGCCGAACTTCCTGCGCGACCCGGCGAGCCGCGCCGACATGGTCGCCTTCCTGCTGGCGCGCGGCGCCGACCCGTGGCAGACGCTGCCGTACGACCGCCGCACCAGCGTCGTGCAGTACGCGCGCATGCTGAAGAGCCCGCTCGTCGGTCTGCTCGATCCACCCACGGCGCCGACGGCCTCGACCGTGCTGGCCGCGAGCATCGCGCCGGCCGTGGCCGGGCCGCAGGCGCAGTCGCGCTAGCTGACGCGGGCCGAGCCGCTTACTTGCCCCATGAATCCTTCAGCCCCGCGATCCGGTTGAACACCGGCTTGCTGGCCGTGTGATCGACGCGGTCGGCGACGAAGTAGCCGTGGCGCTCGAACTGGACCTTGTCGTCGGGCTGCGCGTTCGCGAGCGAGGGCTCGACGAAGCCGCTCGCGACGCGCTTGCTGTGCGGGTTCAGCGCGGCCTTGAAGTCGCGGCCGCCGGCATCCGGCTGCGCCTCGGTGAACAGGCGGTCGTACAGGCGCAGCTCGGCGGCGATCGCGTCGTGCACGCCGACCCAGCTGATCGTGCCCTTGACCTTGACGGCATCGGCGCCGGGCGTGCCGCTCTTGGTGTCGGGCACGACGGTGGCGGTGACCGCGGTGACCGTGCCGCTCGCGTCCTTCTCGCAGCCGGTGCACTCGATCACCATGCCGTACTTGAGCCGCACCCGGTTGCCGGGGAACAGGCGGAAAAAGCCCTTGGGCGGCGCCTCGGCGAAGTCGTCGCGCTCGATCCAGACTTCGTGGCCGAGGCTGAACGCCCGCGGCGCGAGCTCGCTGCGGTGCGGGTTGGCCGGCGCGTGGCAGGGCTCGCGCACGTCGGCGCTGCCGAACAGCGTGGCCCAGTTCGTGAGCTTCAGCCTGACCGGATCGACGACCGCCATCGCGCGCGGCGCCTGGCCTTCGAGGTCTTCGCGCAGCGCGGCGTCGAGGCTCGCGTAGTCGGTCCAGCCGCCGGCCTTGCTGGTGCCGGCGCGCTCGCACATCAACCGGATCGCCTGCGGCGTGTAGCCGCGCCGGCGCAGGCCGACGATCGTGGGCATGCGCGGGTCGTCCCAGCCGTCGACGATGGCCTCGTCGACGAGCTGCTTCAGCTTGCGCTTGCTGGTGATCACGTAGCTCACGTTCAGGCGCGCGAACTCGTACTGGTGCGGGCGCGGCTGCGCCAGCAGCCCGAGAGTGCACAGCGTGTCGAGCAGCCAGTCGTACCAGGGCCGCTGGTCCTCGAACTCGAGCGTGCAGATGCTGTGCGTGATGCCTTCGAGCGCGTCCTCGATCGGGTGCGCGTAGGCGTACATCGGGTAGATGCACCAGGTGTCGCCGGTGTTGTGGTGCCCGGCGTGCTTGATGCGGTACAGCGCCGGGTCGCGCAGGTTGATGTTGGGGCTGGCCATGTCGAGCTTCGCGCGCAGCACCGCGGCGCCGTCGGGCAGCTCGCCGGCGCGCATCGCGCGAAAGCGCGCCAGGTTCTCGGCCGGCGTGCGCGTGCGGAACGGGCTGTCGGTGCCGGGGTGGTTGAAGTCGCCGCGGTGGCGGCGCATCTCGTCGGCGCTCTGCTCGTCCACGTACGCCAGGCCGGCCTCGATCAGCGCCTCGGCGGCGCGAGCCATGAAATCGAAGTAGTTGCTGGCGTAGTAGAGGTGGCTCGTGCGGTCCCCGTTGAACTCGGCGTGCCAGTCGTAGCCCAGCCACTTGACCGCATCGAGGATGCTGTCGACGTACTCCTGCTCCTCCTTCTCGGGGTTGGTGTCGTCGAAGCGCAGGTGGCACACGCCACCGTACTCCGCGGCGAGGCCGAAGTTCAGCGTGATGCTCTTCGCGTGGCCGATGTGCAGGTAGCCGTTCGGCTCGGGCGGGAAGCGCGTGCGGATGCGTGCCGGGTCGGCCGGCCCGGCCGCGTGATGCGCCGCGTCGCCCGGCGTGCCCGCGAAGCGGCGCTGCGCATAGGTGCCTTCGGCCAGGTCGCGCTCGACGATGTGGCGCAGGAAGTTGCTGCTGGGCTTGGGGGCGGTGTCGGCGGGTGCGGTCATGGGGCCTGATCTGCGGCGCGCAGGGGCGCTGCGCTGCGGCGATTCTATCGGCGCGCCTATGCCGCCCGAGGCGGCCGGTGCGGGGTCACCGCAGCCTCCTTTACGTCCTGATACCGGTCCCGGGGTCAACGCGGCACCGGGCGTCGCGCGTTGGAGGCAGCATGCGGGCCGCCGTTGTGGCCCGGCGAAGGAGAAGCAGATGATCAAGTCCGCGTTTATCGCCGTGCTGACCACCGCCGCGACGCTGGGCGCCGGCAGTGCGCACGCTGGCGGCGTGTCGTGGTCGATCGGCATCAACACGCCGGTGATGGGCAGCATGATCTCCAACGCGCCGTATCCGTACTACGGCCCGGTGTACGCGCCGGCGCCGGTGTACGAATCGGTGCCGGTCTATGCGCCGGTGCCGGTCTACCGCGACGTGCCGCAGGCGTACGGGTACTACCCGGGCCAGGTCTACTACCGCCCGGTGCCGGTGGCGTACCCGCGCTACGAGCCGGGCTGGCGACACGGCGATCACCGCGACCGTGATCACGATCGTGGCCGTGACCGTGATCACGATCACGACCGCTGGAACGATCGGCGCTGAACACCGGCGATCCGCGCGCGTGGGCGAACGACTACAAGCCGGTCGCCGCTTCGCCCACGTCACGATGTCGGGCGTACCGACGGGCGTCGGGCAGGCCCGGCACGACAATTACAAAATGTGCGCGGCGCGGCACCCGCCGCCGCGCCTGACGATTCCGACCTGAAGGAGCTGACCAATGAATACCCGCCGTCTCTCGAGCGCTGCCGTGCTCGCCTCGCTGGCCCTGCTGTCCGCCTGTGTGGTGGCACCGCCGCGTGAGCCCGTCGTCTACGCGCCGCAGCCGGTGGTCCGGCCGGTGCCGGTCATGGCCGAGTACGGCCGCGTCGAGAACATCGGCTACGTGCAGGTCTCGCAGCGCCCGAGCGGCGCCGGCGCGGTGCTCGGCGCCGTCATCGGCGGCGTGATCGGCAACCAGTTCGGCAGCGGCACCGGCAAGGCGCTCGCCACCGGCGCGGGCGTGATCGGCGGCGCCGTTGCGGGCAACGCGATCGAGGGCCGCAACCGCCGCGACGACGAGGTCTACCGCGTGCAGGTGCGCTTCGACAACGGCAGCGTGCGCGACTTCGACTTCCAGCGCATCGACGACCTGCGCGTCGGCGACCGCGTCAAGTTCGAGGGCGGGCAGTTGCACCGCCTGTGACCTCGCGACCCACGCGCCTCACATCGCCTTGAACCGCGGCGCGTAGAGCCGGCTCGCGATGAGCGTGTCGGGGTGGCCGCGCAGGGTCAGGTGGACCTTGCCGGCGTCGTCGCGCAGCGCGGTCGCGATCGCGTCCGCGCGCACCACGGTGCCGCGGTGGATCTGCCAGAAACGCTGCGGATCGAGTTGCGGGAGCAGCTCGCGCAGCGAGGTCCGGATCAGGTACTCGCGCGCCGCGGTGATCACGCGCACGTACTTGTCGGCGGCCTCGAAGTACAGCACCTCGCCGATCGGCACCATGTGGATCGCCGCGCCGACGCTCGCCTGGATCACGCCCAGCATCGGCGGCGCCGCGCTCGTGGCGCTCAGGCCGGGCGCGGCGAGCAATTCGCGCAACTGGCCGAGCGTGGCTTCCAGCGCGGCCGGCGCGGGCGCCGTTGCGGCGGCCCGGGCCTGCAGCGCCGCCTGGACGCGCGCGCAGGTCTGCGCCAGGCGCGCCGGCTGCACCGGCTTGAGCACGTAGTCGACCGCGGCGCGTTCGAAGGCCTGCAGCGCGTACTGGTCGTAGGCGGTCACGAACACGATCAGCGGCAGCGGCGCCGCGTCGGGCCAGTCCTCGGCCAGCGCCTGCGCGGCCTCGAGGCCGGTCATGCCGGGCATGCGGATGTCGAGGAACAGGACCTCGGGCCGCAGCGCGAGCGCGTGCTCGACCGCCGCGGCGCCGTGGCCGACGTTCGCGACGATCGCCAGCCCGGGCCACAGCCGCGCGAGCTCGGCCTGCAGGTCGGCGGCGAGCAGCGGTTCGTCTTCGGCGATCAGGGCGGTGGCGGCGAGCGTGTTCATCGGGTGTTCACGGGGTGGTGATCGGCAATCGGATCGTCGCGAGCGCGCCGCCTTCGGCGTCGGGCGCATCGGTCAGCGTCAGCGAGGCGCGCGTGCCGTACAGCGCGGCGAGGCGCTCGCGCACCTGCACCAGGCCGAACTGCGTGCCGGCGGTCGCGGCGCCGGACAGGCCCGCGCCGGTGTCGCGCACGCGCAGCACCAGTTCGCCGCCTTCGCGCGCGGCGCTGATGTCGATGCGCCCGCCGGCCACCGCCGGTTCGAGCGCGTGCTTGATGGAGTTCTCGACCAGCGGCTGCAGCAGCAGCGGCGGCACCGGCAGCTCGGCGAGTGCCTCAGGCAGCTCGAAGTGCGTGCGCAGGCGCGCGCCCATGCGCACCTGCATCAGCGCGAGGTAGTCGGCCAGGCGGGCGAACTCGGCGCGCAGCGGGTGCTGCGCGGCGCGCGAGCCCGCCAGCGTGGCGCGCAGGAACGCGATCAACTGATCCAGCATCGACTGCGCGCGCGCCGGATCGACGCCGATCAGCACGCGCAGGTTCGCCAGCGTGTTGAACAGCATGTGCGGCTCGAGCTGCGACTCGAGCAGCTTGAGCTGGTGCTCGGCGGCCTGGCGCTGCGCGGTCTGCATCGCCGCTTCCTTCGCGGCGATGGTCTCGCGCGAATAGAACCAGTACGTGATCACCGTGCCCGGCACCAGCGAGCCGAGCAGCAGCGCGAGTGCCTGGCGCCAGCTGCCGCGCAGGTAGCCGGGCAGCTCGCGGCCGAGGATCAGGCTCGCGAGCTCGTTGCCGGCGCTGAAGCCGATCACGGTGCCGACCACGAGCACGACCAGCATCAGCGGCCAGCCCGGCCAGTGGCTCGCGGCCTCGGGCGAGCCGGGCGGGTCGTGGCGGTGCTTCCAGATCGCCAGCGGGATGCGGCCCAGGTCGATCGTGAACCAGCACAGCGTCGCGATGCACACCGACTGCACCAGGTTCGGCCACAGCGGCGTGCCGAAGCCGCCGCTCAGCAGCAACCCGATCAGCACGCCGAAGCCGGCGCTGCGCAGGCCGCGCAGCGCGAAGCGCGCGCGCCGGTTCGGCGGGCCGGGCGGGGCGTCGGTGGCGGAGGGTGCGGGCATCGCCGAGGATTCTGCGGTACCGGCGGGCGGCGCGCGGTCCATGGCTCAGGCGGCCCGCATCGACGGCGACCGGTTCGCGAGCCGGCGCAGCGCCAGCCCGCGGGCCAGGAACAGGCCGCCGAAGCCGCCGTACGCGAGGCCGCCCAGCCCGGCGAAGCCCGGCTCCGCGGCGAGCGCCGGATGGATCGCGACGCTCGCGCCGACCACGTACTTGACGGCGAACAGCGCGACGATCAGCGCCAGCGGCAGCCAGCTGCCCGGCACGTGGACGCTGCCGGTCGCCGCCCGCCATTCGGCGCCGCGTGCCTCGACCAGGCCGCGTGCGAAGCCCAGCGCCGCGCCGGCGCCGGCGGCCCAGCCGCCGAGCGCGACGGGCGCGTGCCCGAAGGCGCTGAACACGCCGCTCAGCGACAGCGTGATCAGCACCAGCGGCAGCAGCGTGACGCGCCACAGCCCGATCTCGCGTGCACGGGCCTGCGCCAGGCCCTGGGCGAGCAGTGCGGCGAATGCGCACCAGACCCAGACGGGGGTGTGTCGAACGATTTCGATGATCATGGCCTGCTCCTTTCGGGGTGTCGACGCGGCGTGGTGTGCCGATGCCCCGCACTGTGCCGAGCGGCGCCCGGGCGGACCACGCTGCTGCGACGAAACGGCCGATCGCGTCGCGAAGCGCCGCGCGGCGGGCGCCGACCGCGTGCTGCAAAATGCCCCGCGCGGGGTGGGCCGGCGTCATGACGGCACCGCCGATCGAGACCGTGAGCGCCGTGCGCGCGTTCGCCGCGGCCGGATGTCAGGAGTGAAGGATGCGATCGTCGAGTGCGATTCGGGTGATCAGGCAATCGCCGCTGGGGCTGGCGCTGGTGCTGCTGTGGTCCTGCAGCAGCGTGTCGCTGGCGCCGTCCCAGACACTGCCGGCACCGGTGGCTGCCCCGGTCGCGCGGCCGCCGGC
>JAYSLR010000011.1:0-4421 GCA_043725365.1 Rhizobacter sp.
GCAAGAATCTTGATGGCCCGAGTCGGGGACTCTACTGAGGAAGGCCTCGGCGGGGGATCAAAAAAGGAGGGGGGTGACAGGCGCAAAAATGTGCATTAGTTCTCGGATTCTTTCTGTCACAAGATGGGCGGCGGCCCGATTGGATACTTCAGCCGGGCGCCGAGATGCTCGGCGACGCGGACGCCGGTCGTACCGTCCCGATGTTCCGGCAAGTCGCTGTCGTCGCCGTACGGCCAGGCTGCCCACGCCCGCGACTGACCCTCGACGCGCCACGCGGCTGTTGGCCCCGGGCCTAGCGTCGCCGATCCGGCACGCACGCCGATGGCCAGACAGGGAGTACGAAGGACGATCGCCTCCTCCCGGACATCCGGCGAGTCGGTCAGGACGCAGGCCGCGTTGCGCAACAGTTCGACCTGATTGGCGTACGCCTGCCCAGGCAGGTGGCATATCCGCTCGCCGAAGATCTCCCGGTGAAGCCGATGCCTGTCGAATTCCCGCTCCGCGTCCGGTCGCATCAGCAGCACCAGGGCGACGGAACGGCTGATGCGGCGCAAAAAGGCGATCAGCGCCACGACGGACTGGCGATCGGCGACGTGCTTCGGCCCCTCGATCAGGACGAGCGCGTAGCGGCCGTCTTCGCTCGAAAGCGGAATGACCATCCGATGGAATGCGCCGTTGCGCATCGGATCGGGCAAGGCGTGCAACGCCATCTGAACCGCGTCGACGAGAAGGCTGCCGACGCAGTGGATGCGGGCCACGGGAACGCCTTTGTTCGCCAATGCCCGGCTCGCCTTCTCGTACGTCGGGTACCACCAATCGGCCAGGTCCCCGGCCGATTCGCGCCCGCCCGGCCCGGGGGCTCGGGAGGGTTCGACGGGCAGGCCGTTGCCGACATGCACGACCGATACACCCATCGAGCGGGCGATCGCGGCGCACCCCAGCACCTCCTCGCCGCCGCTGAAGACAACGACAGCTTTGGGCGACGCCTTGTCGACGACGGACCTGAACTTCCTCTCCAACTCGGCGCGATCGCCTTCCTTCGCCGCCTCGGAACAGCCCAGAATGGTCAGACCCTGTTTCAGATCCAGTCTGTCGAACAAGACACCGCTCAGCGTGAGCGCGTCGTCGTCATGGACGCGCACCAGCTTGATCGTCAACGAAGCGACACGCTCGGCCATCGCAGCCATCAATGCGGCCGCCTTCACATGGTCGGCGAGGCTCGCCACCATGAAGAGCACGGGACGCCGCGTCGCCGTTGCGACCCGCGGAACATGGAGCGTCGGCGCGCTGGAAAGCAAAGGCGGCTCCGAGCCTCCTTCGCCGATTTCGTTGCGCTGGTCGCGCGCGACCTTCGCGACGCTCGCGGCGTCGATCAGCGTTTCGTCGCCAGCCGTGCGCGCCACGATCGCCCGGCTGCACAGCATGTTGATCCGCCGCGGAATTCCTCCTGTCCACCGGTAGATCTCGTCGAACGCGCCGGCATCGAAAGTCGGCCCGCCCTTCCAGCCGACCTTGCGCAAGCGATGCTCGACGTACGGGCGGGTCTCTTCACGCTCGAGGGGCCCCAGTTGGCAGGACACGCAGATCTGTTCGCGTACTGCCAACAGCTTCGCCGTGCCCATCATCGTTTGCAGCTCCGGCTGGCCGACGAGACAGATCTGCATGCCGCGTCCACTCGGCGCGCCGCGCATCGCCAGCCCGACCAGCTGATCCAAGGCATCGGTTTTCAGGTTCTGCGCCTCGTCGATGACGAGCACGGCACGTTGCCGTTGCACACGAAGATGGGCCAGGAACGAGCGCAGACCTGCGGCGAGCGCCATGGGGCCCTCGCGGGCGGAGGAGAGGCCGAATCCGATCGATATGGCCCGCAGCAGCTCTTCGGGGTCGAGCTGCGTGCTGACAATCTGCGCCACGACGAAGTACTCGGGTTTCAGCTCGCGCAGGACGGCTCGGACGGCAGTCGTCTTGCCTGCGCCGATATCGCCGCTCATGACAGTGAAGCCGGACGCTTCCGACAGCCCTCGTCGCAGCGCCGCCAAGGCCCGGTGGTGACCGTGACTATCGAAGTAAAAGTCGGGGTCGGGGCTCAGCTGAAACGGTAGGCCGTTCATGCCGAAGTGGATGCGAGCATGTGAGCGCGCAGTATGCCAAGGACTCGATGAATCTCCCAAGTGGCCTCGCGCTCGTGCAACGATGAAAGCCGCGCCCTCTAGAATCGTTGCATGCTCGACGTGCGCTTGCCGCAACGTGCGCTCGGCGACCGCAGTCGGGCGTGACCGACCCCATACGAGCGTGGCGAAAGAAGTCCATGCCCGTCGAAAGCAACGCGTTCGGCCTTCGACTCGCTGCGGCCCTTACCGCAGTGGGCGCCTTGGCCGCGGGGATCGTTCTTGCCGTGCACCATCCGTCGCGGCCCGGAATCGCACTCGCTGCGCTCGCGCTCTGGGTCGCTGCCACGACGCGCTGGCCCCGCTTGTGGCTCTTCGTCCTGCCGGCCGTCCTTCCCGCAGCCAACTTCGCGCCGTGGACGGGATGGATCGTCTTCGACGAGTTCGATCTCGTCTTCATGGGTGCAGCGGCGACCGGCTTCGCGGCCCTTGTCCGCCCCGCTCGCGACCGCGCCCTGCCAGGAGCAGCGCCCGGACGGGGCGGCCTGTCGCGCTGGCAACTCATCCCGCTGCTGCTGTGCGCCGCCACGGCGTCCCTCGCCGTCGTGCACGGCCTCGCGGCCGGTGGCGGCGGATCCATCGGCTGGTACGACGAATACTTGGACCCGCTCAATGCGCTGCGCGCTGGCAAGGGGCTGATCTATGCGCTGCTGCTGATGCCGCTGATACAGCACGAGTTTCGCCGCTCGGGAGACGAGGTCGTTCGACACGTTGCCGCGGGCATGCTGGCGGGCACGACCATCGTCGTCATTGCCGTCGTCGTTGAACGCACCGCTTACCCCGGTCTCTTCGACTTCTCGCAGCCCTACCGGACGACGGCATTGTTCTGGGAAATGCACGTGGGAGGTGCCGCGATCGACGGCTATCTTGCGCTGAGCTGGCCCTTTGTCGCGTGGGCGGTGCAGCGCTCGCGAACACCCTTGCGCTGGGCGCTGGCGGCCGCGCTCGCGCTACTCGTCGGCTATGCCTGTCTGACCACGTTCTCGCGCGGTCTGTACCTGGGAGTTCTCGGCGGAATCGGCGTGCTCTACCTCGGACTGGCCCGCCAACCCGCTTGTACGAAACTGCCACCCTGGCGGCGCCGCGCCGACATCATGCTGGTGGTCGCCCTGCTTGCGCAGGTCGCTGCCGTGATCGGCACGGAGTCCTTCGTGCGGGCCCGCATGAAGGATGCCGAAGGCGATCTAGCCCGGCGCCTGGTTCATTGGCAGCGCGGTATCCGGTTGCTGCACGACCCCGCGGACTGGTCGTTCGGCAGAGGATCGGGACGGCTACCGGCGGAGTATGCCGAGTCGGTGCTGGAAGACGAGTTGCCCGGATCGGCGCAAGCGGTCTCCGACATCGCGGGTACCCACCTGATCCTGAACGGTCCCGGCCACCTCGAAGCGCTGGCCGGACGCTATGCGTTGACTCAACGCGTACCGATCGAATCGATCGCCTTCAGCGCCGCCTTCGACGTACACGTCGACAAACCCGTGCGCCTCGGTGTCAGCGTGTGCACGATGCACCTGCTCTACGAGGGGGTATGCCAGCGCGCAGAGATGAACATTCTTCCCGGTGCCGCTCCCTGGCAGCGGATGAGCCTGCACCTGAACGGCCCACGCCTTCCGGGCGACATCCGGACGCTGCCGACAGCGGTGTTCGCCATCACCGTGCTCGATGCGAATTCGCGCGTCGAACTCGACAACATCGCGCTCCTCGACGACCGTCTCGCCAATGTGCTGCAAAACGGCGACTTTTCCCAAGGGCTTGCCCACTGGTTTCCCCTTGCCAGGAACTACTTCGTCCCCTGGCACATCGACAACTTCTATCTGGAGCTGCTCATCGAGCATGGCGCGGCCGGACTGGTGGCGGTCGCGCTGCTCCTTGCAAGCGCACTGGCGACGCTGCTCTCGGCCCGACCGCGCGAATCAGCCGGAGCGCCCTATTTCGCGGCCTCTCTCGTCAGCGCCTTGCTCGTTGGTACAGTGAGCAGCCTGATGGACACGCCGCGAGTGGCCTTCCTCCTGTTCTTCCTCGCCTTGCTATCGATCCAGCTCGGCTCGACTCGCGGCGCCTTTGGACGGCTCTGATGTCGCTTCCCGCCCGCCTGCCGCCGCGGCCAGGATCTGCGCCCCGGAATCGGCGCCTGCTGCTTGGCGGGTCGGCATTGCTCGTGGTCGCATTGCTCCTCACGTTCACCGTGGCCTTGCACCGCATCGACGTACCGCCGCGGTCGCTGGCAAGCTACATCGAACGTCGCGTCGAGCAGCA
>JAYSLR010000012.1:0-7981 GCA_043725365.1 Rhizobacter sp.
GGCCGCTGGGCGACTCGCTCGGCAGCGCCGTGACCCGCGTGATGCGCGAGTCCGGGAAGATGCTGGTGTAGAACCTGGCGGCCTGTTCCGCCTCCTTCGAGTACCAGAGGAAATGGGTGATTTTCTGGATCGTCATCGCAAGAATCTCCTGTTCATGTCGGCGCAGCGGCGCAGCCGCGGACCGGTATGAACACGACGAACAACGAAGGCTGCGATCGACATGCCCACAGGAAATGTCCGATGCCTGGCGGCAGATCGCCAGCCGCCTCGCTGCGCGGCGATCGGGCAAGAAACGTCGACCTGGTTTCGCTTTGTCGCAAGCAGGCGGCGCGTGACTTCCGCACAACCGCGCCGAATCGGCGGCTGGCACATTGAATCGCATCCACCGATTCATTGCGAGGCAACCCATGAAGACCGGTTTTGTCCTGTTGAGTCTTGCCAGCGTGTGGCTGGTGACCATGGCCGTGCCTGCCGGTGCGCAGACGATGCACAAGGCAGCGCTCACCAGCGACGCGTCGACCTACCGCAACCGCGCGGCCCATCACATCTACAAGATCTACGCGAAGAGCATCTACAAGGGCATGCTTCCGCCGCTGGTGCACGCGATCGTCGTGGTCGAGACCGAGGTCGATGCGCTCGGCCGGGTGAAGAACGTCTGGGTCGTGCGGTCGCCCAGCCACGCCCCCGAAGTGACCGAGAGCGTGGTCGGAATGATCAACAGCGCGTCGCCGTTTGCGGCGACGGGCGGTGCCGGCGGCACGAAGTTCATCGAGGTCTGGCTCGTCGACCACAGCGGCCGGTTCCAGCTCCATGCGTTGACCGAAGGTCAGCGCTGAGGCGCCGAACCCCGCCGGGCGGCACCGTTCCGCGCGCTGGTCAGCTGGCCGGCACCTCGGTCGCGCCCGGCGTTCCTTCGACCTTCACGAGCGCCTTGACCGCGCCCGGCGTCGCGGCGTCCGGCACCGTCAGCAACAGGATGTCCTGATTGCTGGCGAAGCTCAGCTGCCCCCTGAACAGCACCGTCTTCGTGCCCGCACTCGTGAGCGTCAGCTGGTAACTGCCGCCCGGGATGCGTCGAGCCGGTCTTGGGTGTCACTACCGCCGCAGGCTGAGAGCGCCGCGAGGGGCAGGCAGGCGAGCAGAAGTTTGTGAACGAGTTTCATGGACTGTTTCGTTTCCGGAATTTGGATGAAACAGACTCTGGAAACCGGGCGGGCGGGGCCCGGTGGGCGAGCCAAGCCAGTCCGGGTGGGCGATCGCCGATCTGCCTGTCGGAGAACGCCGGGCAGGGTTGCCGGCGGTTACCGTGCGCCGCGCGCGCCCTTCGCCTGATCGAGCAGGCCCTGCAGCGCGGCGCCATCGATCAGTCGCACGTTGCAGCCGTTCGCGAACACGATCGCCTCGCGCGCGAACCGACCGTCGGTGAGCATGAAGCCGCCGCTCGCGCCGCGCGCCGTCATCGCGCGTTGCAGCGCGACCACGGCATCGACGCCGACCTTGGCCTCTTTCCAGTGCTTGCACTGGACCAGAAAGGTCTCGCGTTCGCGCCGCAAGGTCAGTTCGCCGCCGCTCTCGGCAGCGCCGCGCGCGCTGTGGAGAATCTGGTAGCCCTGCAGGCGGAAGGCCTCGGCAACCAGGGCTTCGAATTCGCGCCACGCGGCGCGTTCGGCACGTTGCGCAGGCGCGCTTCGCGCGTCGCCCGCAAGGCCCGATGCGCGCGAACGGCGCCAGAGCCACAGCACCGCGGCAGCGCTGCAGCCGAGCACCAGCATCAGGGTCGGGGCGGATTCGCGCAGGCCGATCAGCATCGCGCAAGCCGATGGCAGATGAGGTCGGTCGAACAGCAGACGGTGCGCTTGAAGGGTGGTGCCATCGGGGTGCCGGGGAACTGCAACGCAGTTGCCGGTCACTCTAGCGTTTCGCCGCGCTTCGGCGCGGGCGTGTGCGCGCAATGCTTCACGCGATGCGAGGCCGCGAGGGCCCGCCCACCGCCGGGCGCGTCATCGACGCGATGAGCGCCCGGCCGGCACGGCTCAGCGCGCGCTGAGCAAGTGCTTCATCCGGTTCAGCGCCTGCCGCGCCGTCATCTCGTACTTCATGCCGGTGCCCTTCTCGCGCCGCTGCATCGCCATCTGCAGCGCAACGAGCTTGCCGTGCCGTTCGGCCGAGAAACTCGTCGAGCGGGGTTTGCCGTTGACGCTCCACGACGCGACGAAGTACAGGTACGGATGCTCCGAGAACTGCACATAGCGCGGCCGGATGCCGATCAGCCCGCTGGTGTTGTTGGCCTGCGCGACCAGGCGCGGGCCCTCGCGCGGCGAGATTGACGCTGCGGACTTCTGCAGTTCGACCTCGGCGGCGCGCGCCCGAGCCAACGCCTTGCGGGCGCCGCCGTACTTGCGCACGGCGAAGAACCGGGTCACCGTGGCGTGCCGCGGCCCGACGCGGACTTGGTAGCCATGGGTCGCGCCGTGGCTGATGTGTTGTATCGGCATGAGGAGTCCTTCCGGCCGAAGGATACCGGCAATGCCGCTGCATTCTGTGAAGAGCTGATTCCGACACATTGGCAGGCGTCGAGAAACTGGATTTATTCAAGGAGTATCCACTTAGCTCCACTCGGCAGTTTTCGCGGTTTCTTCGGCCGACAGCACGATGTCGCCGTAGGTCACCGGATCAGTGACAACGGCTTGCTGCATCAGCCTGTAGAAGAGCATCCCGCGAGAACTCGAAGTGCGGCGATTGAAGCGGAACACGAACTCGTCGAGATAGGCGTCCAGGTGTTCGGGCTGGATCGAACCATGGTGGGTGCCCAGAGCCCAGCGCTTGATCAATGAAGAAACCCGGTGCACGCCGGCCATCGACACGTGGGGTGCCACATCCGAGCCGAGCTGGACCGCGCGTTCGTGGGCATATCCCAGCGACTGCAATGAACGGTAGATCGCTGAGCCATCGGTTCGAATTTTGGCACCGGGTTCGATACTGGCCTGCACGAAGGGAACGACGTGCTCGGTGGACTCCTTGGCGATACGGCGCAGGCGAATCCGTCCGAAACCCTTGGGCTCGAGCATCTCTACGGCCACGACGATGGGCACCTTGTGGCTCTTGCCTTTGCCTCGTGCAGCAGCAGCGGTTTGTTTGCGATAGGCGATCGCCAAGTAGGTCTCGTCGACCTCGACCACGCCCTTGAGTCGCTCGCGGTCGGGCCGCATTATCGCCCGACGAAATCGGTGCAACATAGTCCAGGCGGTCTGGTAGCTGCCCAATCCGAGAACCCGCTGCAACCCCAGGGCGCTGACCCCCTGCTTCTGATTGGTCACGTACCAGGCGGCAGCCAGCCAGACCTTCAATGGGGTGCGGGTCTTGTCGAAGATCGTGCCCGCGGTCACAGCGCTTTGGTGGCCGCAGTTCTTGCACAGCAAACGTCCCCGACTGGCGCGTGAGGGCGTCGCCATGACGGCGCACTCCGGGCAGACGAAACCCAGCGGCCAGCGCAGCTGCTCCAGGTACGCGAGACACGCCTCCTCTGACGAGAACCAATCCAGGAACTCGCTCCAAGTACGGGGGTACTCGTTGACAGGAACTGGGCTCATAGCTGTATATTCGTCCAGTGTATTCCGATGCTTGTGGAGCTAAGTGGATACCCACCATATATTCACAATATGAAGACTGTCCGACGAATCGATGCCGCGGAGCGCGACGAACCCGCCGCCAACGCGCGCGAAACGCTCAAGGGCCGCGGCACGGTATGGGCGATCGAGCACCGCTATACCCAACAGGCCCGCGAAGCCTACGATGACGGCTGGGGCACGCTCGACCAGCAGGCGACCGAAGAGACGCTGCCGCCGGCGACCACGATCATCGAGGAGCGCGTCAAGTCCATCTTGTCGAGCAACGACTCGCCCGACATCTCGTTCGACCTGTCGATCAACCCGTACCGCGGCTGCGAGCACGGCTGCATCTACTGCTTCGCGCGGCCCACGCACAGCTACCTGAACCTGTCGCCAGGGTTGGACTTCGAGACCCGCATCATCGCGAAGGTCAACGCCGCCGAGCGCCTGCGCGAGGCGTTCGCAAGCCGCAGCTACACGCCGCTGCTGCTGAACCTCGGCTCGGCCACCGACGCCTACCAACCGGCCGAGCGCAAGCTGCGCATCACGCGCTCGGTGATCGAGGTGCTGGCCGAATGCGCGCACCCGTTCTCGCTGGTGAGCAAGTCGTCGGGTGTCGAGCGCGACATCGACCTGATCGCGCCGATGGCGCAGCGCGGTCTCGCGGCGGTGTACATGTCGGTGACCTCGCTCGACCCCGAACTGGCCCGCATCCTCGAGCCGCGCGCGGCTTCGCCGCAGCGCCGGCTGCGCACGATCGCGGCGCTCGCCGGGGCCGGCGTGCCGGTGGGGGTGAGCGTCTCGCCGATCATCCCGTTCATCAACGAGCCCGAGCTGGAACACATCCTCGAGGCCGCGGCGGCGGCCGGCGCGAGCTCGGCCTTCAGCATCGTGCTGCGCCTGCCCTGGGAGGTGAACCCGCTGTTCCAGCAATGGCTGGAGCAGCACTTCCCGCAGCGCGCCGCGCGCGTGATGGCACGGGTGCGCGAGATGCGCGGAGGCCGAGACTACGACGCGCGCTTCGGTGCGCGCATGCACGGAGAGGGCGTCTGGGCGCAGTTGCTGCGCCAGCGCTTCGACAAGACGGCGGCGCGCCTCGGCCTGAACCGCGAGCGCGTCGAGCTCGATCCGACGCAGTTCCGCCGGCCCTTGAAGCCGCGCGCCGACGGCCAGCAGGACCTGTTCGCCTGAGGCGCTCAGTCGCGCAGGTCGGGCTCGAAGAAGATCCAGCGGACCTGCGGAAATGCCGCACGCACGCCGCGCTCGACCGCGTTGATCGCGTCGATCAGCGCGACGTCCGAGGCCTGCGGCTGCATCCGCGCCTTCACCGCCAGCATGATTTCGCTGCCGAGCTGCTGCGTGATCAGGCTGTAGAGCTGCGCCACCTGAGGTTGCGCCACGAGGTGCGCGCGCATCGCGGCGAGCACCTGCGGTTCGGCGCTCTGGCCGACCAGCAGCGCCTTGACCTCGACGCCGACCAGGGCCGCCACCAGCACCAGCAGCACGCCGATGCAGATCGACCCGACCGCGTCCCACATCGGGTCGCCGGTCACGATCGACAGCACGATGAAGCCCAGCGCCAGCACCAGCCCGCCGAGCGCCGCCAGGTCTTCGCCGAAGATCACCAGCAGCTCGCTCTGGCGCGAGCTGCGGAACCATTGCCACAGCGTGGCCTGACCGCGCACCTTGTTGATCTCGCGCAGCGCGCCCCACAGCGAGAGCGATTCGGCCGCGACGCCGAACGCCAGGATCCCCATCGCGACCCAGGCGTAGCGCACCGGCTCGCTGCCGTGCAGCTTGTGCGCGCCTTCGTAGATCGAGAACAGCCCGCCCATGCTGAACAGCATCAGCGCGACGATGAAGCTCCAGAAATAGATGGCGCGGCCATGACCCAGCGGGTGCTCCGGCGAGGCGCTGAGCCTGGCCTCCTTCAGGCCCCAGATCAGCAGCGCCTGGTTGCCGCAATCGGCGAACGAATGGATCGCTTCGGCCAGCATCGAGGCCGAGCCGGTGAACACCGCGCCGCCCGTCTTTGCCAGCGCGATCGCGAGGTTCGCGCCGAGCGCGAAGAAGATCGACTTGAGCGAGTCGGGCTGGGCGGACATGGTTCTCCCCTGGGTTCTCGGCCGGCGTTGCGGGCCCTCAGGGCGCGCGGCAGACGGCGAGGGCGTCCAGATTCTGTCGGTACTCGGCGGCGCGAATGCCCAGCAGGCCGAGCACCGTCTGGAACAGATTGTCGTGGGTCAGCGCCACGTTGCGTTGCGCGGCCAGACAGGCCGCCGGCAGGTGCGCGTCGGCCTGCGCCTGCGGGTCCAGCCACAGCAGCATCGGCACGTGCGTCTGCTCGATCGGTGCGACCGCGTACGGCAGCCCGTGCAGGTACAGGTTGTTTTCGCCCAGCGACTCGCCGTGGTCCGACACATACAGCATCGCGGTGTCGTAGCCGGCCTGCTGCTTCAGCCATTGGATCGTCTGCGCCAGCACGTGGTCGGTGTAGGCGATCGAGTTGTCGTAGGCGTTGATCAGCGCCGCGTGATCGCACTGCTGCAGCACGTTGGTCGTGCATTCGGGCTCGAACGGCTTGCGGTCGGGCGGGCTGCGCTTGTAGTAGGCCGGGCCGTGGCTGCCCATCTGGTGCAGTACCAGCAGCACGCCGCGCGCCCGCGCAGCCGCGGGCAGGGCGGCCAGGCGCGCGTCGATGCCGTGCAGCAGCGCGTCGTCCAGGCATTCGTCGCCATCGCACAGCGCCGCGGGCAGCGGCGGCGCGCCCGGAGCCGGGTCGCGCGCGTCGGCATGGGGGACGCGGTCGCACAGCCCCTTGCAGCCGGCCTGGTTGTCGAGCCACAGCACCGCCATGCCGGCGCGCTGCACCAGATCGAGCAGGTTCTCGTGATCGCGGTCGCGGGCCGCGAAGTCCGCCTTGCCGAGATGCGAGAACATGCACGGCAACGAGGCCGCGGTGTTCGTGCCGCAGGACATCACATTCCTCAGGCTGAGCACGTCGAGCTTCGAAAGCTCTGGATTGGTCGGCCGGTCGTAGCCGTTCAGCGCGAAGTGGTCGGCGCGCGCGGTCTCGCCGACCACCAGCACCAGCAGCGGCGGCTTCACGCCGGCGGGGCGCGGCAGGATGCGGGCATCGGTGCCGATCGCCAGCGGCGGACCGCTCGGCCGGGCCTGCGATTGCGCGGCGAGGTCGACCAGGGCGTAGAGCGAGTTCATCGGGTTGATCAGGTAGCGCATCGTGCGGTGGTTGCGCATCGTGGCCGACAGGTCGGCGAACAGCGCGAACAGCAGCGCGCCCAGCAGCAGTGCGAGCGCCACGACGCCCAGCGCGTTGCGGGCAGCCTGGCGCCAGAAACGGGTGCCGCGCACCGGCACGCGCCACAGCAGCAGCAAGGGCAGCCCGGCCAGCACCAGCACGCTGCCGAGCAGGCGCAGGCTGAGCAGGTCGCGCGCCTCGCGCACGTTGGTCTGGGCGACGTTGTTCAGCATCGTCGTGTCGATCACGACGCCGTAGCTGCCCATGAAGTGGGCGCCGAACGCGGCGGCGAGCAGCAGCACGCCAATGGCCGGCTTGATCGTCGCGCGCCATGCGAGCAGCGTGAGCAGCAGCGCAATCATGGCGGCCAGCATCACGCCGAAGCCGGCGACGAACAATGCGCCACGTGCCGAGGCCGTCTCGGGCAGGGCCAGCAACGCGCGCCACAGCGGCCAGTTCGGCAGCGCGGCGATCCACACGCCGGCGAGCACGGCCAGCGTCAGCGGATTCCAGCCTTCGGAGGCGGGCGCAGCGTCGGACAGGCCGCTGAATGTCCCGCGCTTGGTCATGCCACCGATTGTCCGCGCAACGCTGGGTGTGGTGGCGGCGCGATCCTCACTTGAACAGGTCTTTGACCCGATCGGTCCAGGTCTTCGCGTTCGGCGAGTGCCGGTCGCCCGACTTGCGGAATGCGTCGTCCAGTTCCTTCAGCAGCTTGCGCTGATGCTCGGTCAGCTTGATCGGCGTCTCGACGCTCACATGGCAGTACAGGTCGCCCGGATAGCTGGAACGCACGCCCTTGATGCCCTTGCCGCGCAGGCGGAAGGTCTTGCCGTGCTGTGTGCCCTCGGGCAGTTCGATCTCGGCCTTGCCGCCGAGCGTGGGAACCTCGATGCTGCCGCCCAGCGCCGCCGTCGTCAGGCCGACCGGGATGGTGCAGTGCAGGTCGTCGCCGTCGCGCTCGAAGATCTCGTGCTGCTTGATGCGGATCTCGATGTACAGGTCGCCGGCCGGGCCGCCGTTCGTGCCGGGCTCGCCGTTGCCGCTGGAGCGGATGCGCATGCCCTCGTTGATGCCGGCAGGGATCTTCACCTCCAGCGTCTTGTTCTTCTTG
>JAYSLR010000013.1:0-16357 GCA_043725365.1 Rhizobacter sp.
CGCGCTGCTCGATGCGGTCCGCGCCAACGTCAACGCGGGCGGCCAGGCGCCGCGCTTCGTGTTCTCGAGCTCGGTCGCGGTGTTCGGCCCGGACCCGGCGCTGCCGCTGCCGGCGGTCGTCGCCGACGACACGCTGCCGGCGCCGCAGACCACGTACGGCACGCACAAGCTGATCTGCGAGCACCTGGTCGCCGCCTACACCCGCAAGGGCTACATCGACGGTCGCAGCGCGCGCCTGATGACGGTGACAGTGCGCCCGGGCAAGCCGAACGGCGCCGCCTCGTCGTTCTTCAGCGGCATCATCCGCGAGCCGCTAGCCGGCGTCGAATCGGTGTGCCCGGTCGACGCGAGCGTGTCGCACCCGGTGTCGTCGCCGACGCGCACCGTCGAGGGCCTGATCGCGGTGTTCGAGGCGAGCCGCGAGCAGTTCCTCGGCCGCAGCGCGCTGAACCTGCCGGCGCTGAACGTGCGCGTCGCCGACATGCTGGCCGCGCTCGAGCAGGTCGCCGGCAAGGCGGTGCGCGAGCGCGTGCGCTTCGAGCGCGACGAGCGCATCGCCGGGATCGTCGCGAACTGGCCGAGCGGCGCGTCCGCGGCACGGGCGGCGCGGCTCGGCCTCACGCCGCACACGAATTTCGCGGAGATCATCCGCCAGTACATCGACGATTGCGCCGCCGCGCCGAACGCCGACCAGACCCTGAAGGGGCTCGCGCGATGAACCAGATCGACCTGAAGGGCCGCGTCGCGGTCATCACCGGCGGCGCGCAGGGCATCGGCTATGCGGCGGCCGAGCGGATGCTGAAGTCGGGCGCCGCGGTCGCGCTGTGGGACATCGACGCCGCGCGCCTCGCGCAGGCCGAGAGCGCGCTCGGTCCACTCGGCACGGTCAGCACGTCCATCGTCGAGCTGACGCTGGCGGCCGACATCGACGCGGCCACGGCCGACGCGGTCAAGGCGCACGGCCGCATCGACATCCTCGTCAACAACGCCGGCATCACCGGCGGCAACGCGCCGACCTGGGAGCTCGCGCCGGACGCCTGGCGGCGCGTCATCGACGTCAACCTCGTCGGCCCGTTCCTGACCTGCCGCGCGGTCGTGCCGCAGATGCTGAAGCGGGGCTACGGCCGGATCGTCAACATCGCGTCGGTCGCGGGCAAGGAAGGCAACCCGAACGCGTCGCACTACAGCGCGTCGAAGGCCGGGCTGATCGCACTGACCAAGTCGCTCGCGAAGGAGCTGGCGACGAAGGGTGTGCTCGTCAACGCGGTCTCGCCGGCTGCCGCGAAGACGGCGATCTTCGACCAGATGACGGAGGCGCACATCGCGTTCATGCTGAGCAAGATCCCGATGGCGCGCTTCCTCGAGGTCGGCGAGGCGGCGGCGATGATCGCCTGGCTCGCCTCGGAAGACTGCTCCTTCAGCACCGGCGCGGTGTTCGACCTGTCGGGCGGACGCGCGACCTATTGAGAGTGCCGCGCGGGGCCGCTGCGCGGCTTGCGCTGCCGAACGACAGAGCGACGGCGCATCGTCCGACAAGCCGGCGCCCAGGGCCGGTCCATCCTGCGCGATGCGCCGCCGCTCGAACGCGGGCAGAATCGCTTCCCCCACCACCGGAGACCCCCATGAACAACCTGCCCACCCTCCTCCGAGCCAGCCTGGTTGCGGCCGCGCTCGGCAGCGCGCTCGTGATCACCGGCTGCGGCTCGATGATGCCCATGGGGTCGAGCGGCAGCGCCGCGCCGATGATGGCGTCGCAGACCTTCCGTGCGACGCTGTCCAGCGCCGCCGAGGTGCCGTCGAACGCGAGCGCGGCCACCGGCACCCTCGAGGCCAGCTTCGACAAGGCCAGCAGCGTGCTGCGCTGGAAGGTCACCTACACCGGCCTGACCGGCCCGGCGACGATGGCGCACTTCCACGGCCCGGCGATGCCGGGCGTGAACGCCGGCGTGGTCGTACCGTTCCCGAGCGCGGCCAGCCCGGCCGAAGGCAGCGCCACGCTGACGCCGGCGCAGGCGGCCGACCTGATGGCCGGCAAGTGGTACGTCAACGTCCACACCGCCCAGCACCCGGGCGGCGAGATCCGCGGTCAGGTGCTGGCGAACTGAAGCACCCGGCCTCGCGGATACGCGAGTCCACCCGCCGGGCCGGTGCTCAGGCCACCATGGTCCACGCAGTGGCCCACTTCGTGGCCCTTGGCGGCCCGGCGTTGGCCTGAGCGCAGCAATTCGGTCGCGTTATCAGCCTCAGTCCAGCTTCCACTTCCCGCCGACGACCTTGACGATCACCCGGGCGCGCTGGTCGAGCCCGAGGTGGTCGTTCTTCGACATGTTGACGACGCCGTTCGAGACGTGCAGGTCGCGGATGCCCTCGAGCGCATCGCGCAGCGCTGCGCGGAATTCCTTGGTGCCGGGCTGCGTGGTCTTCAGCGCGACCGGAATGGCGTGGCTCAGCAGCAGCCCGGCGTCCCAGGTGTAGGCGCCGAACGCCGAGACGCTGCCCGCGCCGTTGGCGGCCTCGTAGCGCTTGACGTAGTCCAGCGCCTGCGCCTTCGCCGGGTGGTCGGCCGGCAGCGCGGCCGCGACCACGACCGGGCTCGTGGGCACGAACGCGCCTTCGATGTCCTTGCCGCCGACGCGCAGGAAGTCGTTGTTCGCGACACCGTGGTTGAAGTAGAGGCTGCCCTTGAAGCCGCGCTCGGCCAGCGCGCGCGCCGGCAGCACCGCCGGCGTGCCGGAGGCGCCGATCACGACCATGTCGGGATTCGCCGCGGTCAGCTTGATGACCTGCGCGGTGACGCTGGTGTCGCGCGGCGCGAAGCGCTCGTTGGCGACGATGCGGATGCCGCGCACCGACGCGAACTTCTCGAACTCGGCGTAGAAGGCCTCGCCGAGCGCATCGCCGAAGCCGATGTAGCCCATCGTCTTCATGCCGCGCCTGGCGGCATGCTCGAGGATCGCGAGCACCATCATCGTGTCGGTCTGCGGCGTCTTGAAGACCCAGGCCTTCTTCGGGCTCATCGGCTCGATGATGCGGGCGCTGGAGGCCAGCGAGATCGTCGGCGTCATGCTGTCGGCCACCGCATCGGTCATCGCGAGCGAGTTCGGCGTCGTGGTCGAGCCGATGATCGCGTCGACCTTGTCCTCCAGCGTCAGCCGGCGCGTGTTGACGACCGCGGCGCTGGTGTCGCTGGCGTCGTCGAGCACGATGTACTCGACCGACTTGCCGGCGATGGTCTTCGGCAGCAGCGCGATCGTGTTCTTCTCGGGAATGCCGAGCGAGACCGCCCGCCCGGTGGTCGACAGCGTGACGCCGATCTTGATCTGCGCGAGCGCCGGCAGCGTGGTGGCAGCGAGCAGTGCGAGGGCGATCAGTGAGCGAAGGTTCATCGGGAGTCTCCTGGGGTTCTTGCGAGAGTGGATCGGGTGGGTCAGCCGAGCAAGGCGCAGGGCAGCGCCAGGTGGCCGCGGAAGCGCACGCGCTTCGACCGCACGGCCGCGCCGGCGAGCCGGTAGTCCGGGAAGCGCGCGAGAAAGCGCTGAAACGCGACGCGGCCCTCCAGCCGCGCCAGCCCCATGCCGACGCACTGGTGGATGCCGGAGCCGAACGCGACGTGGCGGTTCGGCGCGCGCGCGATGTCGAGCACGTCGGGGTGCTCGAACTGCGCCGGGTCGCGATTCGCCGCGCCGATGCACAGCGTCACCTGGGTGCGCGGCGAAAGCAGCACGCCGCCGATCTCGGTCGCGACCGTGGTGATGCGGTTGCCGAGCTGGTTCGAGCTTTCGATGCGCAGGAATTCCTCGACCGCGGTGCGCATCAGGTCAGGCTCGGCCAGCAGCCGCTGCTTCTGGTCGGGCGCGTCGAGCAGGCACTTCAGGCCGTTGCCGATCAGGTTCGTCGTGGTCTCGTGGCCGGCGTTGAGCAGGAAGATGCAGTTGTGCAGCAGCTCCTTCGCGAGCAGGCGTTCGGTCGCGCCGGCGTCTTCGGTGTCGGCCGCGCCGCGACCGGAGCCCGTCACCTCGCCCTGAATCAGCCGCGTCAGCACGTCGGTCTCGGGGTCGCCCGGCGACTGCTGGCGGCGCGCGACCAGGCCTTCGAGGTAGACCAGCATGTCGCGCACCGCGGCGTTGCCGCGCGCCTGCACCGCCTCGCTCGGCGCCGGTTCGAGCGCACCCAGGATCGCCAGCGACCAGTCGCGCAGCGGGCCGCGCTCGGCGTGCGGCACGCCGAGCAGGTTGCCGATGATCTCGACCGGAATGGCCGCAGCGAACGACTCGATCAGGTCGACCGTCTCGCCTGCCGCGGCGCGTGCCTGCATCGCGTCGAGCAGGCCGTCGACCAGGCGCACCAGGCCGTCCTCCATCGCCGCGACGTGGCGCGGCGTCAGCGCACCGGCGATCAGGCGGCGCACGCGCGCGTGCAGCGGCGGGTCGTTGAACACGAGGCTGGTCGTGTGGTGCTCGAACAGCGGGGAATCGAGACCGTACTTCGGGCCGAACTCTTCGCGCTTGTCGGAGCTGAAGGTCTTCGGGTCCTTGTAGACCGCGACGATGTCGGCGTAGCGTGTCAGGAACACGCTGCCGTCGGGCATGCGCCTGACCGGCGCGTGCGCGCGCAACGCATGGTAGGTCGGGAACGGATCGTCGTAGAAGGCGTCGCTCAGGCGGCGCAGGTCGAAGCGCGCGGCGAGTTCGGTGGGCGGGGTCGGAATCATGCGAGGGAGGAATCTAAGGCGGATCGCGCGCCGCGGCGCCGGGGAAATACCCGGCCCGGTGCGACGGCTCAGACCTTGTGCGTCGACAGCAGCAGGCTCGTCTCGGTGCTCGCGATGCCGGCGATCAGGCGGATGTTGCCGAGCGCGCGGTCGAAGGCCTCGAGCGAATCGGCGCGCAGCTCGGCGATCAGGTCCCAGCGGCCGTTGGTGCTGTGCAGCCCGGTCACGTTCGGGTGGCCGCGCAGCGCCTTCAGCACCTCGGCACCGCGGTTGCCTTCGACCGCGATCGTCATCAGCGCGCGGATGCGGTGTGCCTCCGCCTGCGGCTTCACGCGCACCGTGTAACCGACGATCACGCCGTCGCGCTCGAGCCGTTTCATGCGGTTCTGGACCGTGCCGCGCGCGACCTTCAGCTTGCGGGCCAGCGTCGCCACCGGCAGGCGCGCGTCATGGCGCAGCAGCGCGAGCAGCTCTCGGTCGGTGTCGTCGAGATTGTTCATATTGCCTATTCGTTGTGAACAAACTGTCCAGATAGTCAATCATATCGAACGGTGTGCTGTCTTTTCGTTGGCCGCGAAGCACCAGAAGATGTCTTCCACCCAGGAGCGTTTTCATGACCCGATTCCTCGATGTTCCGTCCATGGCCCGCCTGGTGAGCGATGTCGGTGTGGCGCGCTTCCTCGCCGAACTGGCCCAGGCGATCGCGGACGACTACCTGCGCTGGAACGACTTCGACAAGTCCGCGCGCCTGGCCTGCCACTCGCCGGGCGGCGTGATCGAGCTGATGCCGGTGGCCGATGCGCAGCGCTTCGCGTTCAAGTACGTGAACGGCCACCCGCGCAACACCGGTCGCGGCCTGTTCACGGTGATGGCGTTCGGCGTGCTCGCCGAGGTCGAGACCGGCTACCCGCTGCTGCTGTCGGAGCTGACGCTGACGACCGCGCTGCGCACCGCGGCCACCTCGGCGCTCGTCGCGCAAAGGCTCGCGCGGCCCGCGTCGCGCCGCATGGCGCTGATCGGCAACGGCGCGCAGAGCGAGTTCCAGGCGCTCGCGTTCCACACGCTGCTGGGCATCACCGAGCTGCGCGTGTTCGACGTCGACGCGAAGGCCACCGACAAGCTGGTGCGCAACCTCGCCGCGTTCCCCGGCCTGCGCGTCGCCCGCGCCGCCTCCACCGCGGACGCGGTGCGCGGCGCCGACATCGTCACCACCGTGACGGCCGACAAGTCGCTCGCCACCATCCTCACGCCCGCGATGATCGAGCCCGGCATGCACATCAACGCCGTCGGCGGCGACTGCCCCGGCAAGACCGAGCTCCATGCCGACGTGCTGCGCGGCGCGCGCGTCGTCGTCGAGTACGAACCGCAGACGCGCGTCGAGGGCGACATCCAGCAGCTGCCGGCCGACTTCCCCGTGACCGAGCTGTGGCAGGTGCTGTCGGGCCGGGCCGCGGGGCGCCAGCACGAGCGGCAGGTCACGGTGTTCGACTCGGTCGGCTTCGCGCTCGAGGACTACTCGGCGCTGCGCTACGTGCACGCGCTCGCGATGGCGCGCGGCATCGGCGAAGACGTCGCGCTGGTGCCGCCGGGCGGACAGCCGAAGGACCTGTTCGGCCGCCTCGGTGACGCGCCCGCCCGCGACGCCGCCGCGAGCGCGCTGGACGCGATCGGCCGCTCGGCGCGCGCGGCTGCGACGCACGCCGCCTGAGGTCGATCCGGGCGCGCTCAGGACGGTTGCAGGAACTGCAGCAGCAGCCGCGTCACCTCGGCCGGCTGTTCCTGCTGGACCCAGTGGCCCGCACCGTCGACGAAATGGCAGCCGCGCAGGTCACGGCACGCGCCGCCGCGCATCGCGTCGAGCGCACCCGGCGACTGCCACGGCCCCCAGTCGCTGCGCCCGGCGATGAAGCACGACGGGACCTCGATGCCGCGGCCCGAGAACAGCGCCAGGTCCGCGTTGGTCCGACCGTCGGTCTGGCAGCGGTACCACTGCAGCCCGCCCTGGAACCCGGTGCGCGCGAACTCGGCGGTGTAGACCGCGAGCTCGTCGTCGGGCAGCCAGCGGCACGCGGCGATCGCCTGCGCCGACGGCATCTGCGGCGCGACGGTCTCGGCCATGCCCTTGTGCAGGTCCATCACGTAGTAGTCGGGCAGCTTGGCCAGTTCCTCGGCGCTGCGCGCCATCAACGCGAACGGCCGGTTCGCGGCCCAGTCGGCGCTCTTGACGTGGTAGTAGGCGCGCAGGAAGGCGTGCAGACCTTGCGGCGCATCGCGCATCTCGGCGTCGGCCTCGCGCGTCGAGTAGTGCCACTGGTAGTGCTTGCGCGGCCGCGGCAGCCGCGCCAGGTCGCCGAGCACGTCGCCGGCCGGCAGCGTACCGGGCTCATCGGGCGTGCCCGCGGTGCCGAACGGCAGCACGGGGCCGCCGGCGAACGGCGCGCTCATCAGCACGGCCGACCGGAACACGTCCGGCCGGCTCAGTGCGCAACAGGCCGCGACCGGCGAGCCGAAGTCGTGGCCGATGACCGCCGCGACCGACGTGAGGCCGAGCGCCGACACCAGCCCGAGCGCGTCGATCGCCAGGTTGAGCAGCCGGAACGAGGCCAGGTCACCGTCGTAGTCGGCGTCCCAACCGGTCGTGCGACCATAGCCGCGCTGGTCTGGCGCGATCACGTGAAAGCCCGCCTGCGCGAGCGGCAGCATCAGCTTGCGCCAGCTGTAGGCGAGCTCGGGAAATCCATGCAGCAGCAGCAGCGCGGGCCGGCCCGGGTCGTCGAAGCCGGCCTCGAGCACGTGCATGCGCAGGCCGCGGTGGTTGTCGACGAAGCGCGTGCGGATGCCCGCCGGCAGCGGCAGCGGCGCGAGCGCGGCGCTCATGCCGCCGGCGCGCCTGCGGCTTCCTGGTCCTGCAGCAGCCGCCACATCACCTTGCCCGAACCGGACTTGGGCAGCGCATCGACGAACTGCACGAGCTTGGGCACCTTGTAGGCCGCCATGTTCTCGCGCGCCCACTTGGTGATGTCCTCGGCCGTGGTCTTGCCCTTCGCTTCGGCGCGCAGCACGACGACGGCCTTGACGGTCTCGCCGCGGTAGGCGTCGCGCGCGGCGATGATGCAGGCCTCCTGCACCGCGGGGTGCTTGTACAGCAGCATCTCGACCTCGGCCGGCCAGATCTTGTAGCCGCTCGCGTTGATCATGCGTTTCAGGCGGTCGGTCATGAAGAAGTAGCCTTCCTCGTCCATGCGGCCGAGGTCGCCGGTGCGGAAGAAGGTGTGGCCCTCGAACTCGACGAAGGCGTCGCGCGTCGCTTCGGGGTGGCCCCAGTAGCCCTTGAACAGCATCGGCCCGCGCGTGATGATCTCGCCGACCTCGCCGACCGGCAGCTCCTGCAGCGTGAGCGGATCCACGACGCGCGAATCGACGCCAAAGATCGGGATGCCCAGGCATTGCAGCTTCGCGCGCTCGGGCGGGTTGGCATGCGTCGGTGCCGCGGTCTCGGTCAGACCGTAGCCTTCGGCGAAGGTCAGTCCGAACTCGTCGAGCAGGCGCTGCGCGACCGCCTGCGGCATCGCCGCGCCGCCGCCGCTGATGTAGGCCAGGCTCGTCAGGTCGAAAGACTTGTAGTTCGGGCTGCCGAACAGGTCGATGATCATCGTCGGGATGCAGGTCCAGTGCGTGATCCTGTACTTCGAGATCAGCCGCCCCGCGAGTTCGCGGTCCCAGCGCGGCAGGATCACGCTCGTGCTGCCGAGGTAGATGTTGCCGACCACGCCGTACATCATCCCGGTGATGTGGAACATCGGCACCACCGCCAGGCTGACGGTCTCGGGGCTCGCGTGCCCCCACTGCCCGCCGCCGACCGAGTTCGCCATCAAGGTGCGGTGGGTGTGCATGCAGCCCTTGGGCAGCCCGGTCGTGCCCGAGGTGTAGGGCAGCAGCGCCAGGTCGTCGGGCTGCGCGGTGTGCGGGCCCGGGGCGAGATTCAGCGCGAGCACGTCGGTCCAGCGCAGGCAGCCGGGCGGCAGTTCGGGGTCGCTGCGCAGCCAGGCGTCCATCGCCGGCGGCGGCGCGTCGTCGGGGTCGACCGCGCCGGCCGGCATCGCGTCGGTGAAGCGCGTGACCAGCACCTGCGCGACACGCTGCGCCGGCGGCACGGCGGCGTTCGCGGTTGCGACGATGCCGGCCAGGTCGGCGGTGCAGATCACGACCCGGGTCTGCGGGTCGGTGATGAAGTGCTTGAACTCCTCGGCGCGGTTCATCGGGTTCACCGGCACGACCACCGCGTTCGCGCGCAGAATGCCGTAGTACGCCGCCGCGTACTGCGGGCAGTTCTGCATGAAGATCGCGACGCGCTCGCCGGCCTTCACGCCGACGCTCTGCAGCCATCCGGCGATGGCCAGGGACTGCGCCTTCAGCTCGGCGAAGCTGAGCGGCTGGCCGAAGAACAGGTAGGCCGGCTTGTCCGGGAACCGCGCCGCCGCGACCTCGAGGTTGAACCACAGCGTGGTCTGCGGCACCACCAGTTCGCGCGGCAGCCGCTTCGGCCAGATCTTGTGGTGCGGGCGTTCGGGGGCGGGTACTGCGGCGTTCGGGTTCACGGTCTCTCCAGGGGGATGAAACGGCAGCGCGCTGCCGGCGAAGCCGAAGGTATAGCGCAGCCGCGCCCCGGCTCCTACGGCGGGAACCCGATGCTGCTTGTCTCGAACGCGACGCACGTGCCCCGGACGCCGCGGCAAGACCCCCCGAAACCGGGGCGCGTCCGACCTGCGCGACCCTCGGCCCGGGCCTATGCTGCGGGCATGATCAGTGTGCCGTCCCTCCTCGACCCCGCACCCGCCCCCGACGCCCCGGCGGTGCTGGACATCGAGGCCTCGGGTTTCGGGCCCGACAGCTACCCGATCGAGATCGGCTTCGTGCTGCCCGACGGGCAAGGCTATTGCAGCCTGGTCCGCCCGGCGCCGGGGTGGACGCACTGGGACCCGGCCGCCGAGCGCGTGCATCGCATTCCGCTGGCGACCGTGATCCGCCACGGTCGCGATGTCGTCGAGGTCGCCACGCAACTCAACCTGCGCCTGAACGGCCTGACCGTGTACTGCGACGGCTGGGCCCACGACTACGCCTGGCTCGGTGTGCTGTTCGAGGCGGCGGGGCTGAACCCGTCGTTCCGGCTCGAGAACCTGCGCCTGCTGTTGAGCGAGCGTGAAGCGGCGTTCTGGGCGATCGTCAAGCAGCAGGTCACGACCGAGATGCGGCTGCAGCGCCACCGCGCCAGCTCCGACGCCAAGATCCTGCAACACACGCTGATCCGGCTGCGTGCGCCGCTGCCGGCGCGCCGAGCGCCGCCCGGTACGGCCTGAGCGAGCGGTCCCGCGGCACTCGCCGGCACGGGCCTTGCTATTCTGGCGGAGCCGAGCAAGAGCGCCGCGCACGCGCCTGCATCGCCCCTTCCGTTGCCTTGGAGACCCTTGATGAAACACCGTTCATTCCTGAAGGCCGCCGCCACGCTCGCGCTGTCGGCCGCGTTCGCGGGCAGCGCCTTCGCGCAGACCGCGCTCGACGAGGTGATGGCCAGGAAGCTGATCCGCATCGCGATCCCGACCGATTCGGCGCCGTACGGCTTCGTCGGCACCGACCTGAAGCCCCAGGGCCTGGACATCGACACCGCCGAGCTGATCGGCGCCAAGCTCGGCGTCCAGGTCGAGCTGCTGCCGGTGACGAGCGCGAACCGCATCCCCTACCTGCAGACGAAGAAGGCCGACCTGGTGATCTCGACGCTGGGCAAGAACGCCGAGCGCGAGAAGGTCATCGACTTCACGATCGCGTACTCGCCCTTCTTCCAGGCGATCTTCGGCCCGAAGGCGCTGGTCGTGAAGACGCCGGCCGATCTGGCAGGCAAGAGCATCGGCGTGACGCGCGGCGCGATGGAGGACCAGGAGGTCGGCAAGATTGCCCCGCCCAGCGCCGACATCAAGCGCTTCGAGGACATGAACGGCACGGTCTCGGCCTACGCCGCCGGCCAGGTTCAGCTGATGGGCGTGGGCGCGTCGGTGGCAGGCAACTTCATGGCCAAGAACCCGCAGGTCAGCACCGAGTACAAGCTGCTGCTGAAGGACTCGCCGAACTTCATCGGCGTGGCCAAGGGCGAGGACAAGCTGCGCCTGAAGGTCAACGAGATCATCACGGCTGCGAAAGCCTCGGGCGAGCTGAACAAGCTGGCGTTGAAATGGCTCGGCCGGCCGCTCGGCGACCTGCCGTCCTGACCGACGGACACCGGGTCCGGCGCCTCCGTGATCGCCCTCGACTTCCCGGCGGTTCTCGCCGAGTGGCCGCTGCTCGCCCGCGGCGTGGGCGCGACGCTCGCGCTGACCGCGATCTCGGCCACGGTCGGCGTCGCGCTCGGCGTCGCCTGCGCGTGGGCGCGGCTGCACGGGCCGGGCTGGCTGAAGACGATCGTCGGCGCGTACGTGGAGCTGATCCGCAACACGCCGTTCATCGTGCAGCTGTTCTTCATCTTCTTCGGGCTGCCGGGCATCGGCGTGAGGCTCTCGCCCGAGATCGCCTCGGTGCTGGCGATGATCGTGAACTTGGGCGCCTACTCGGCCGAGATCGTGCGCGCCGGCATCGCGACCACGCCCCGGGGCCAGATCGAGGCCGCGCAGAGCCTGGCGCTGAGCGAGCTGCAGGTCTTCACGCGTGTCGTGCTGCCGCCCTCGCTGAAGCGCGTCTGGCCGGCGCTGGTGAGCCAGATCATCATCGTGATGCTGGGCTCGGCGGTGTGCGGCCAGATCTCGACGCCCGAGCTGCAGTACGCGGTGAACCTGATCCAGTCGCGCAACTTCCGTGCGTTCGAGTCCTACCTGATCGGCACGCTGATCTACCTGCTGCTGGCGATGGCGCTGCGGCGGCTGCTGAACTGGGCCGGGCCGCGGTTCGTGTTCGGAAAGTAGCCGGGCCGTGGTCGACTTCTCGATCTGGGACATCTTCCGCAACCTGCTGCTGGCGGCGCGCTGGACCGTGCTGCTGTCGCTGATCGCGTTCATCGGCGGCGCTCTCGTCGGGCTGGCGCTGCTGGTCGCGCGCATCGCGAAGCTGCGCGGCGCCGAGCCGCTGGTCGGCGCCTACGTGCAGCTGTTCCAGGGCACGCCGCTGCTGATGCAGCTGTTCCTCGCATACTTCGGGCTGGGCCTGTTCGGCATCAACGTGTCGCCGTGGGTCGCCGCCGCGCTGGCGCTGACGCTGTACACGAGCGCGTTCCTGACCGAGATTTGGCGCGGCTGCGTCGACGCCGTCGCCAAGGGCCAGTGGGAGGCGTCGGCGGCGCTCGCGCTGAGCCTGCGCGAGCAGCTGCGCCACGTGATCGGCCCGCAGGCGCTGCGCGTCGCGGTGCCGCCGACCGTCGGCTTTCTGGTGCAGGTGATCAAGGGCACCGCGCTCGCGTCGGTGATCGGCTTCGTCGAGCTGACCAAGGCCGGCACGATGATCACCAACGCGACCTTCCGGCCGTTCACCGTCTACGCCTGCCTCGCGCTGATGTACTTCGCGCTGTGCTGGCCCGTCTCCGCCTGGAGCAAGTCGTTGGAGAGGAAACTGCACCGTGGTCGCTGATTCTGGAATTGTGGAGATCAAGGGCCTGAAGAAGCGCTTCGGCACGAACGAGGTGCTGAAGGGCATCGACCTGTCGGTCAAGCGCGGCGAGGTCATCGCGATCATCGGCAAGAGCGGCTCGGGCAAGAGCACGCTGCTGCGTTGCATCAACGGCCTCGAGGCCTTCGACGAGGGCAGCCTCAGCGTCGACGGCAACCCGCTGCTGCACGGCAACACGCACGCGATGCGCACGCTGCGCCAGCACGTCGGCATGATCTTCCAGGGCTTCAACCTGTTCCCGCACCTGAGCGTGGGACGCAACGTGATGCTCGCACCGACGCTGGTGAAGAAGAAGAACGCGCAGGCCGCCGCCGAGCAGGCGCGCAAGCTGCTCGCGCGCGTCGGCTTGGCCGAGAAGTTCGACGCGCAGCCCGATCAGCTCTCGGGCGGACAGCAGCAGCGCGTCGCGATCGCGCGCGCGCTGGCGATGGAGCCGGCCGTGCTGCTGTGCGACGAGATCACGTCGGCGCTCGACCCCGAGCTCGTCGGCGAGGTGCTGCGCGTCGTCGAGTCGCTCGCCGACGAGGGCATGACGCTGCTGATGGTCACGCACGAGATGAGCTTCGCGCGCAAGGTGTCGGACCGGCTCGTCTTCATGCACGCCGGGCGCATCCATGAGATCGGGCCGCCCGACGAGATCTTCGGTGCGCCGCGCACGCCCGAGCTGAAGCAGTTCCTGTCGTCGATCCACGACTGAGGCGTCACGCCTCAACGCAGCGGCACGGACCTCATGTCGCGCAGCCGTTCGATCAGGTCCTGCTGATCCTCGACCAGCGCCGCGTACATCTGCAGCTGGTCACCGAGCGCGCGCAGCCGCTCGGCGGTACGCGCACCCAGGCCGACGAGCAGCTTCGCCGCAGCGCGCGGCTGCCGGTCGATCAGCGTCTCCAGGCCCTGGCGCGACAGCGCCGCCGCCTGCACCGGCGACACCGTGGTGCAACTGGCCGAGCGCGGTGCACCGTCGAGCAGCGCCATCTCGCCGATCACGCTGCCCGGGCCAACCACGGAGATCGCGACCGGGCCGGGGCGCCCGGTGGCCGCCAGGTCGATCGACACCTCGCCGTCGAGCAGCAGCAGCATGTGGTCCGGACGTCGGCCGTCGCCCTCGCGGAACAGCGTGACACCGGCCGCGACGTGCAGCAGCCGCATCTGCGCGACGACGCAGGCGGCTTCGGCCGGCGTCAGGTTCAGCAGCGCACCCGGCGTGCGCAGCAGGTCCGCCGCGCGTTCGGCGAGATCCGGTGCGTCGCTCAGCGGCCGCGCCAAGGAGAAGGCGGAAGGATCGGGATGGGCGTTCACGTCGCGACGGTATCACCGGCTGGCATGCGTGGCCTCTCAGCGTTCCGCGCGGCGCCGCTTGTCGTCGAGGAGCCGCATGCAGTCGGCGCTGTCGCGAAAGCGCGGCTGCTCGCACTCGCGATCGACGCAGATCGCATACGCGATGAAGTGGCGATCGCCGCAGGCCGCGCGCGCGCTCGGCGGGCCGGCCGCAACGACCGGCTCGCGACGGCTCGACGGCCGCGGCGCGGCGGCGCGCACCACCGCCGGGCGGTCCTGCGGCGCGGCAGATGCCCCCGCGGCAACGGGCTCGGCCGCGTTCGACGCGATCGGCGCCGACCCCGCCGGCCGCTCGCGATGGATCACGCCGACGAACTGCCACAGCACCAGCGCGGCCAGTGCCGCGGCAGCGGCCAGACCGGCGAGCATCGGCGCACGACGCGCGGGCGGCGGCAACGCCGACGCAGCGCGCGCCTCGGGCTTCGGCTCGACATGCATGGGCACGGTGCGCGGCGCCGGCATCGACACCGGCGGCAGCGTGCCGGGCGGGGTCGAGCGCATCGGCGCCGACGCCGGCCTCGATGCCGGCGCTGGCGGCGGAATCGTCGGCCCGCTCGGCTCACGCGCGAGCGCCACCGCCGGCACCGTCGTCCGTCGGGCGTTGTCGACCGGCACCGGCGCGGTTCCGCCGGCCGCGGTCAGCGCCATCCACGTCGCCCCGCCCGCCAGCGGCGGCGCATCGGGTCGCGGCGTCGGGATCGGCAGTTCGCCGTTCAATGCCGCGCGCAGCGCCGCCACGTTCTGCGGCCGCGCCGCCGGTCGCACGCCGAGCATCCAGCCGACCGCGGACATGAAGTGCGGCGACACGCCCGCGACGCGGCGCTGGTCGATCGGTTCGGCATCGGGCTGCAGCGCGCGCACGGTCGCCGGTGCCGGCGGCACGCCGAACAACAGGAAGTGCAGCACCGCGCCGAGTGCGTAGAGGTCGGTCCAGGGGCCCTGGCGCAGCGTCGTCATCTCGGCGTACTGCTCGATCGGCGCGTAGCTCGGCTTCAGGATCGCGGTCAGCGACTGCGTGCCCTCGCCGATGACGCGCCGCGCCGCGCCGAAGTCGAGCAGGGTCGGCGTAGCGTCATTCGCGAGCAGGATGTTGTCGGGCGCGATGTCGCGGTGGAACACGCCCTCGCCGTGCAACACCTCGAGCGCATCGAGCATGGGCGCGAGCACACCGCGCAGCCAGGCTTCGGCGGGTGCGGCCGCCATCGCGAGGCGCGCGTCGCGCAGCGTGCGCCCCTGCAGGCAGGGCATCACCATGTAGGCGGTGCCGTTGTCCTCCCAGACGCGATACACCTTGACCAGCGACGGGTGGTCGAAGCGCGCCAGCAGCCGCGCCTCGTTGACGAACGAGCGCAGCCCGTTCGCATAGGTCTCGGCGAAGGAGCGCGCCCGCACCGTGATCGCCGCGCCGGCGCCACGCGCGGCGAGCATCGCCGGCATGTACTCCTTCAGCGCGACCTGGCGTTCGAGCGAGTGGTCCTGCGCGAGGTAGACGATGCCGAAGCCGCCGACGCCGAGCACGCGCAGGATCTCGAACTCGCCGAATCGCGTGCCGGCGGGCAAGGCATCGTGCCCGGTCGGCTCGAGCCCGGCGGCGGGCAGATTCACTGGGGTCGGGTCGACGCTCATGGGCAGGTCGCGCATCGCGGCGCCGGGCAAGCTTAACGCAGCCACGTTGCGCGGACCGCCGGCCGAACCGCGACGCGGCGGGCTGGCCCTAAAATTGCCGGTCCACCCGACCGCCACGCTTCCAGCCTCATGACAACCATTCTTCAGCACCTGCCTGCCGGGCAGAAGGTCGGCATCGCGTTCTCCGGGGGCCTGGACACCAGCGCCGCGCTGCACTGGATGCGCAACAAGGGCGCGATCCCCTATGCCTACACCGCCAACCTGGGCCAGCCGGACGAGGCCGACTACGACGAGATCCCGCGCAAGGCGATGCAGTACGGCGCCGAGAAGGCGCGCCTGATCGACTGCCGCTCGCAGCTCGTCGCCGAGGGCATCGCGGCGCTGCAGAGCGGCGCGTTCCACATCTCGACCGGCGGCCTGACCTACTTCAACACCACGCCGCTCGGCCGCGCGGTGACCGGCACGATGTTGGTCGCGGCGATGAAGGACGACGACGTCAACATCTGGGGCGACGGCAGCACCTACAAGGGCAACGACATCGAGCGCTTCTACCGCTACGGCCTGCTCGCGAACCCGGGCCTGAAGATCTACAAGCCCTGGCTCGACCAGATGTTCATCGACGAGCTGGGCGGCCGCGCCGAGATGTCGGCGTTCATGGCGAAGGCCGGGTTCGCGTACAAGATGTCGGCCGAGAAGGCCTACTCGACCGATTCCAACATGCTCGGCGCGACCCACGAGGCCAAGGATCTCGAGCACCTGAACAGCGGCATGAAGATCGTGCAGCCGATCATGGGCGTCGCGTTCTGGCGCGACGACGTGGAGGTCCGGCGCGAGGACGTCAGCGTGCGCTTCGAGGAAGGCCAGCCGGTCGCGTTGAACGGCATGCGCTTCGCCAGCCCCGTCGAGCTGCTGCTGGAGGCGAACCGCATCGGCGGCCGTCACGGCCTGGGCATGAGCGACCAGATCGAGAACCGCATCATCGAGGCCAAGAGCCGCGGCATCTACGAGGCGCCGGGGCTGGCGCTGCTGTTCATCGCC
>JAYSLR010000014.1:0-3495 GCA_043725365.1 Rhizobacter sp.
CGTGCTGACCCTGACGATGCACAACGCCGGGCGCTTCAACCTGCGGCGCGACTGGAACAGCCTGCTGTCGCTGACCGGCAAGCACCTGGTCTGGCCGGCGTCGGTGCTGGCACGGCTGCGCGAGTTCCTGAACGCGCGCTGCAAGGCGAACGAGCACTGGCGCGGCCACGAGCTGCTGTCCGACGATGCGTTCATGGCGCGCCACGGTGGCTGGCGCGGCCCGTACGAGGAAGGCACGCTGTTCTTCTACATCGACGAGTACATCAAGGACGCGCCGAAGGACCTGCTCGCGGTGCTCGGCGCCACCGCCGACTGGCTGGGCCGCAGCCTGAAGAAGGAATCGACGCTGGTCCAGAAGAACATCGACTCGCTCGCCGGCCTGCTGCAACTGAACCCGGCCGAGCGCGCGCTGCTGCTGTACGGCACGCTGGCGCGCTACCAGCGCGACCTGCGTGGGTTGCTGGTCGAGTTCAAGGTCAGCAACGCGCAGGAGGCGTACGCGGCGATCGCGAGCGTCGCCGGCGTCAGCGAGACCGACGTCGCCGAGGCGCTGCGCGCGGGCTCGCGGCTGGAGCGCATCGGCATGGTCGAGAACCTGATCTCCGAGCACAACATCACCGACCTGGCCGACCTGATGAAGGTCAGCGAGCAGTTGCCGCCGGTGCTGATGCGCAAGTACGAGGGCCCTTCGGACCTGATGGCGGTGTTCACGCGGCCCGCGAAGCGCAGCGAACTCACGGTGACCGATTTCGATTTCGTCGGCGTCGACCAGAAGATGATGACCGCGCTGCTGGCCAACGCCGTGGCGCGCCGGGAGCCGGGCGTCAACGTGCTGCTCTACGGCCCGCCCGGCACCGGCAAGACCGAGCTCGCGAAGGTCGCGGCGCAATCGGCCGGGCTCGAACTCTACGAGGTCGAGTACGCCGACCGCGACGGCAATTCGCTCAGTGGCCGCGACCGCTACCGATCGCTGCAGATCAGCCAGGTGTTCCTGAAGGGAAGCAGCAACGTCGCGCTGCTGTTCGACGAGGTGGAAGACGTGTTCCCGCCGATCTCGACCGACGCTGCGCAGCTGATGGCGCGCATGGACACCGGCGATGGCGCCGCGCTGACCGGCAGCGTCAGCGGCAAGGCCTGGGTCAACCAGATCCTCGAGACGAATCCGGTGCCGGTGATCTGGGTCACCAACCGCATCGAACAGATCGACCCGGCGTTCCGTCGCCGCTTCCAGTACCACCTCGAACTGAAGAGCCCGCCGCCCGGTGCGCGCGAGTTGCTGGTGTCGCGCGCGCTCGCCGGTGTCGAGGTCGAAGCGGGCTTTGCCGCCAAGCTCGCCGAGCGCAAGGGGCTGACGCCGGCGCAGATCCGCACCGCGGTGAAGTTCGCGCGCCTCGCGAGCGCGCCCGACGCGGGCCACGACCTGCAGTCGCTGATCGAGCGCCAGCTGGGCAACGCCGACAAGGCGCTCGGCACCACCTCGACCGAGCGTGGCGCGCGGCGCGTCGTGACGAGCTACGACCTCGGCCTGGTCAACACCGAATCGCGCTTCGAGGTGCCGAAGATCGTCGAGGCCCTGCGCCGCAAGACCTACGGCACGCTGTGCTTCTATGGCCCGCCGGGCACCGGCAAGACCGCGCTGGCCGAGCACATCGCGCACGAGTTGCAGCGCCCGCTGATGATCCGCCAGGCCAGCGACATCATGAGCAAGTACGTCGGCGAGACCGAGCAGAACATGGCGAAGATGTTCGACGAGGCGCAGAACGAGAGCGCGGTGCTGCTGCTCGACGAGGCCGACAGCTTCCTGCGCAGCCGGCGCATGGCCGAGCGCAACTACGAGGTCAGCGAGGTCAACGAGATGCTGCAGGGCATGGAGCGCTTCGCCGGCGTGTTCATCTGCACCACCAACCTGTTCCAGGATCTCGATGAAGCGGCGCTGCGGCGCTTCACGTTCAAGGTCCAGTTCAAGCCGCTGACCGCAGCGCAGCGCGAGCGCATGTTCATCGTCGAGGCGCTGGGCGGCGACGCCGCGGCGCTGACGCGCGAACAGGCCGGGCGCCTGGCGCAACTGAGCGCGCTGGCCCCGGGCGACTTCGCGTCGGTGAAGCGCCAGGTCGACGTGCTCGGCGAGGCCTTCGCGCCGGACGAGTTCCTGTCGCAGCTCGAGGCCGAGCACCGCGTCAAGCCCGAGGTGCGCCAGCAGCGCGGCATGGGCTTCCTGCATTGAGGCCTGTTCGCGGCCCGTGCGGCTTGACAGGTTTTCTACAATAGCGCGATGAACCCGCCGAACTACACCCGCGGCGCCCAGCTGCCCGAGATCCTCAAGCAACGCATCGTCGTCCTCGACGGGGCGATGGGCACGATGATCCAGCGCTACAAGCTCGGCGAGGCCGACTACCGCGGTGCGCGCTTCAAGGATCACCCGAAGGACCTGAAGGGCAACAACGAGATGTTGCAGCTCAGCAAGCCGGAGGTGATCCGCGAGATCCACGAGCAGTACCTGCAGGCCGGCGCCGACATCATCGAGACCAACACCTTCGGCGCGACCAGCGTGGCCCAGGACGACTACGGCCTGGCAGCGTATGCACGCGAGATGAACGTCGCCGCGGCGCGCATCGCGCGCGCCGCCTGCGACAAGTTCAGCAGCGCCGACAAGCCGCGCTTCGTCGCCGGCGCGCTCGGGCCGACGCCGAAGACGGCGAGCATCAGCCCCGACGTCAACGACCCGGCGGCGCGCAACGTCACCTTCGACGAGCTGCGTGCCGCGTACCGCGAGCAGGCCAGCGGCCTGCTCGAAGGCGGCTGCGACCTGTTCCTGGTCGAGACCATCTTCGACACGCTGAACGCGAAGGCCGCGATCTTCGCGCTCGACGAGCTGATGGAGGAGACCGGCGAACGCCTGCCGGTGATCATCTCCGGCACCGTGACCGACGCGTCGGGCCGCATCCTGTCGGGCCAGACCGTCAGCGCGTTCTGGCACAGCGTGCGCCACGCCAGGCCGCTCGCGATCGGCCTGAACTGCGCGCTCGGCGCCACGCTGATGCGCCCGTACATCGAGGAGCTGTCGCGCGTGGCCGGCAACACCTTCGTCAGCTGCTACCCGAACGCCGGGCTGCCCAACCCGATGAGCGAGACCGGCTTCGACGAGACGCCCGAGATCACCGGCAGCCTGCTCGAGGAATTCGCGAAGAGCGGCTTCCTGAACATCGCCGGCGGCTGCTGCGGCACGACGCCGGACCACATCGCCGCGATCGCGCAGCGCGTGGGCCGGTACCGGCCGCGCTGCGGCCACCGCGGCGCGCTGTTCGGCGAACTCGAACTCGAGGCCGCCTGACCGTAGAATCGGGGCTCGCCCGAGGAGCGTTGCGACAGTCTGATTGGTGTACCGCCGTCAGCCTGCCAGGCTCGGGCACAGCGCGCCGCAGTTGCAAAACGCGCCGCTGGTTCAACGGCGCTCACCCGACCTGACACGGTCCGCGGTGAGCAGCGCGGGCCCCA
>JAYSLR010000015.1:0-5174 GCA_043725365.1 Rhizobacter sp.
TGAAGAAGCGCTTCGAAGAGCAGAAGGAACGCCACGAGGGCGGCAACAAGATGATCGGCACCGGCGGCACCAGCCCGTTCGGCGCCTACGGCTACAACCCGCAGGGCATCCGCATCGGCCAGGACAAGGGCCGCAACAAGAGCGCGGTGAAGGTCTGGGACCAGCGCCAGTACAAGGACTACGACGACACGCTCGAACTCGGCACACGCAACATCAAGGTCGCGCTGCGGCGGCTGCGGCGCTTCGCCCGCGAAGGCTCGGCAGAGGAACTCGATCTCGACGACACGATCCGCAGCACCGCGGCGAATGCCGGCTGGCTCGACATCAAGATGGTGCCGGAGCGTCACAACAAGGTGAAGGTGCTGTTGCTGATGGACGTCGGTGGCACGATGGACGAGCACATCCACCGCGTCGAGGAGATCTTCAGTGCCGCGAAGAGCGAATTCAAGCACCTGGAGTTCTATTACTTCCACAACTGTGTCTACGACTTCATGTGGAAGAACAACCGGCGCCGCTACAGCGAGAAGTTCCCGACCTGGGACGTGATCCGCAAGTACAACAAAGATTACAAGCTGATCTTCGTCGGCGACGCGACGATGAGCCCGTACGAGATCCTGCAGCCCGGCGGCAGCGTCGAATACAACAACGAGGAGCCGGGTGCCGAATGGCTCGCGCGGCTCACCCAGGCCTTCCCGAAGTTCGCCTGGATCAACCCCGAGCCGCAGGGCGTGTGGGGCTATCGGCAAAGCATCGCGGTGGTCCAGCAGCTGATGAACCAGCGCATGTTCCCGCTCACGCTCGCCGGGCTCGAAGGGGCGATGCGCTTGCTGAGCAAATGACCCCGGGCCGCGGGCCACGCGCCGTGCTCGCGGCGCTGGCCGCCGCGCTGGTGACGGGCTGCGCGGCCCTGCCCTTCGGCCCCGGCAAGACGAGCGAAGGCGATGCCGCCGCTGCGCCGGCCGGTGCCGCGTCGGCCGCAGCGTCGCACGCCGAGTACCGGCTCGACGTGCGCGCCCCCGACCCGCTGCGCGCGCTGCTGCTGAACTACCTCGACCTGGCGCGCTTCCAGAACGCGCCGGCCACCGAGGGCATCAACGAGTCCGAGCTCGAACGCCTGATGCGCGCCGCACCGGCCCAGGCGCGCGGGCTGCTCGAAACCGAGGGCTACTTCAACGCCGAGGTCGGCGCCGCGCGCGCCGGCAGCGAGGACGGGCTGCCGCTGCTGCGCGTGACGGTGAGCCCGGGTGCGCGCGCGACGGTGCAGGAATTCAGCCTCGAGGCCACCGGCGCGCTGCAGAGTGCCGCGGCAGCGGGCGACGCCGCGGCGCAGCGCGAGCTCGCCACGCTGCGCCGCGGGTGGCCGCTCGGCCCCGGCGACGCATTCCGCCAGAGCGCATGGACGGATGCGAAGAACGCGACGCTGGCGCGGCTGCGTGCCGACGGCTACGCGGCGGCGACCTGGAACCGCACGAGCGCGCGCGTCGATGCGCCCGCGAACCGGGTCGAGCTCGCGGTCGTGCTCGACAGCGGGCCGCTGTACCGGCTCGGCGCGATCCGCATCGACGGGCTGCAGCGCTACGACGAGAGTGCGGTGCGCGAGCTCGCGACCTTCCGCCCCGGCGACCCGTACAGCGAGAAGGCCCTGCTCGACTTCCAGGAGCGGCTGCAGAAGCTCGGCCTGTTCGAAGGCAGCTCGGTCGAGCTCGACGCCGACCCGGCCAGCGCCGGCGCCGCACCGGTGCTGGTGCACGTGAAGGAACAGGCGCTGCAGCAGGCCACCTTCGGTGTCGGCTACAGCGCCAACACCGGGCCGCGGCTGTCGGTCGAGCACACCCAGCGGCGTCTGTTCGGGAGCCGCTGGATCGCGAAGAACAAGGTCGAGCTCGGCCCCGACAACAAGCACTGGGAGGGCGAGCTGACCTCGTACCCGCTGGCCGGCCTGTACCGCAACCTCGTGTCCGGCAGCGCGACCAAGCTGCTCGTCGACGACCAGCAGGTGCTGAGCTGGAACGCGCGCGTCGGCCGCACCCAGGACAGCGAGCGCGTCGAGCGCCTGTACTTCGCCGAGCTGGCGCATGCGCGGCTGGACAGCGCGGCGCTGACGAGCCAGGCCGATGCCCTCTCGGCGAACTACCAGTGGGTGTTCCGCCAGGTCGACAACGTGCTGCTGCCGACCCAGGGCATGACGACCTCGGCGCAGGTCGCGTTCGGCGTCGCCCAGGGCAACCGATCGGTGCTCGGCGCACCGCTCGAGCAGGCGCGCGGGCCGTTCTCCCGCCTGTATGCGCGCCTGACCTGGTACGAGCCGGTCGGCAACTCCTGGTACGGCAGTGCGCGCATCGAGGCGGGCCAGGTGTTCACGCGCAGCGCCGTCGGCATCCCCGACACCCTGCTGTTCCGCGCCGGGGGCGAAGACTCCGTGCGCGGTTACGGCTTCCGCACGCTCGGCCCGGAGATCGCCGGCGTCACGCTCAGCGGCCGCACGCTGCTGACCGGCAGCGTCGAGATCGCGCGGCCGATCTCGCCGAACTACCCGGCCTACTGGTGGGCCGCGTTCGTCGATGCCGGCAATGCGGCCGACCGCTGGACCGACCTGAAGCCCGCGCTCGGCTACGGTGTCGGCCTGCGCTGGCGCAGCCCCGTCGGGCCGCTGCGCGTCGACGTCGCGTACGGGCAGCAGGTGCGCCAGGTGCGCGTGCACTTCAGCGTCGGGGTGGCGTTCTGATGGACCAGACCACCCCGCCCGCCGCGGTCGGCCTCTCGCCGCCGCGCCACACCGCCTGGCGCGTGCTCGCCGCCGGGCTGCTCGTCGTGCTGGCGCTGGCGGTCGCGCTGGTGGCCACCGGCTGGTGGGCCGTGCGCAGCGAGCGCGGCAGCGCGTGGCTGCTGTCGGCACTGCCCGGCGTGCAGGTCGAGGCGCCACAGGGCCGGCTGCTCGGCGACTTCTCGGCGCAGCGCCTGACGGTCCGGTTGCCGGGCGGCGACGACCGGATCGTGTTCGACGGGCTGGCATGGCACGGCCTGCGGGTCGAGCGCGCGGCGGCACCGCGCTGGCTGCGCATCACGCTCGATGGGCTCGCCGCGCGCCGGGTCGATGTCGTGATCGCCCCGAGTCCGACCAAGGCGCCGCTGACCGCGCCTGCCGATCTGCAGCTGCCGATCGAGCTCGACCTGCGCGCACTGAACATCGGCGAGCTGCACGCGAGCGCGCTAGGCGTCGAGCCGATCCGAGAGCTCGGCGCGCATCTGCAGCTCGGCGCGCACGGTGGCGCCGAGCACCGCATCGACGCGCTCGCGCTGCGCTGGGGCCGCCTGCAGCTGAGCGGCCACGCACGCATTGGCAGCGCGGCACCGATGGCACTCGACGCGGCCCTGACGCTCGCCCAGCCGGCCGCCGCGGCATGGCCGGCCTGGAGCGCGAGCGCGACGCTGAACGGCCCGCTCGCCGTGCCGATGCTGCAGGCCACGCTGCGCGCGTCGCCCGCGCCGGACCACCCGGCCCAGGCGCTCGACCTGCGCGCCACCTTGCATCCGTTCGCCGCCTGGCCGCTGGGCGAGCTGCGGGCCAGCACCGAGGCGCTGGACCTGTCGGCGTTCAGCGGCGCCGCGCCGGCGACCGCACTCAGCGGCACGGCGGTTGCCACCAGCACCGCGGCCGATCAGCCGGCCAGCGTGAACGTCAGCTTCACCAACGCCCTGGCCGGGCGCTGGAACGAAGGCCGGCTGCCGCTCGCACGGCTGGCGCTCGAGCTCGTCGCCCGGCCCGACCGGCCGCGTGTGCTGGAACTGCGCAGCCTCGATGCCGAACTCGGCACGCCCCAGGCGAGCGCCGGCCGCGTCCAGGGCAGCGGCACCTGGTCGCCCGAGCGCTGGAGCCTGGCGGCCGCGCTGAGCGCGCTGCAGCCGGCGCGGCTCGATGCGCGCGCACCGGCGATGCAGATCGACGGTCCCGTGACATTGAGCGGCGGCGCGAGCATCGACTCGGGCATCGCCCTGAGCGCCACGCTCGCCGGCGTGCTCGCCGAACGCGGCCGCCCGCGCGCGGTGCAGCTGTCGCTCGACACGACGCTGCAGCCGCAGCGAATCGAGCTGCGCACACTGCAGGCGAGCGCCGGCGGCGCGCGCGCCACCCTGTCCGGTCTGCTCACGCGCACCGCACCCGACGCGCCGTGGGCCGCGAAGGCGCAGGCGGCGCTGGTCGACTTCGATCCCGCGCTCTGGTGGCCGGGCGCCGAAGATTCGCCATGGCGCCGCGCGACGCATCGGCTGAACGCGAAGGCCAGCATCGACCTCACGCTGCCGCGCGGCGCTGCGGCGTCGCCGTGGCCGCAGACACTCGCCGGGTGGCGCGGCCAGGCGGCGCTGACGCTGGGCGACAGCGTGCTCGCCGGCGTGCCGCTGCGCGGCGAGGCCAGCCTGCGCAGCGCCGACGGCGGACCGGCGCAGGCCCGCGTCAGCCTCGATGCGGACGGCAACCTGCTGCACGCCGAAGGGCGTGTGGCGGCGTCGGCCACCGGTGCCGACGACCCCTGGGCTCTGAGCCTGGCCGGCGCGGCGCTGGAGCGCCTGGCGCCGGTCTTCAGGCTGTTCCAGCCCGCCGGCGCCGATGCCACGCTGGCCGGCACGTTGAACGCGAAGGCGCACGTCACCGGCCGCTGGCCGGCGCTGGCCACCCAGGGCCAGCTCGACGCGAACGGGCTGCGCATCGGCGCGCTCTCGGTGCAGGCGGCGCACGCGCACTGGGCACTCGGCAGCAGCACCGCCGCGCCGATCGAGGCCCGCGTGAGCCTGACGCAGGCCAGCCTCGCGCAGGGAGCGACGCCGGGGCCGTCGGTCGAGAGCCTGCAGTTGCTGCTCCAGGGCACAGGCCGCGCACACACGCTCGAGCTGCGCGCCGACTCGAAGTCCCAGCCGCCGGCCTGGACCGACGCGCTCCAGCCCGGCGCCGCGCCGGACGCAGCGGGTGCGCACACCGTCGCACTGCTGCAGGCCCGCGGCGGGCTGGTCGAGGCGGGCGGGGCGGCGCCCGCGGGTTGGCGCGGTACGCTGCAGCAGCTCGACCTGCGCAGCAGCGCGCCCGGCGCAGCGCCGCTGCTGCACGCGCAGGATGTCGCGATCGAGGCGCGGTGGTCCGGCGGCCCGGCGCGCGCGACCGTTCAGCCGGGCCGCGCGAC
>JAYSLR010000016.1:0-5648 GCA_043725365.1 Rhizobacter sp.
GCCACCGACTGCGCCTCCTGGGCCCGACTGCCGCACCGGCGCCTGCTCGCGATGATGTCGTTCGGTGCGGTGATCGAGAACATCGCGCCGCGCTCGGCGGCGCTGGGCTGCCGGCTGAACGAGGCCCTGCGGCCCGACCCGGCGGACCCCGCCCTGATCGCCGGGCTGCGGTGGCGCCGGCGACGCTGGAGCGGCTGCGCTGCGCGGCCGGCGCGGTGGCCGGCGCGCGGCTGCTGTGGCGGGCCGATGCGCAGCGCCGCAGCGTCGCGCTCGGGGCCATTCGCATCGCCGAGACGGAGCGGTTCCGGCGCCGCGAACTGCATGCCGAGCTGTTCGGCGCGGTGCGCTTCGACCGAGGCTGGCACGACAGCACCGACGAGTGGCTCGCACCCGCGGCGCTGGAGGTGGAGCCGCCGATGCGCCTGCCCTTTGCCTGGTTGCGCGACTGGCGCGCGAGGCAGGCGATGAACTGCGTCGGCGCGCATTTCGCGCGGGGCCTGCGTGCCGGCTACCTGCCCTGCGCGCTCGCGCCGCACATCGGACTGATCATGACCGACGCGACCGACGACGGGCTCGAGGACCTGCGCGCCGGCCGGGCCTTTCAGCGCCTGTGGCTGGCGGCCGCGGACGAGGACCTGGCCCTGCAGCCGATGGCCGCCGCCACCGCGCTGGTGCGGCAGACGCCGGGCCAGGGCTGGGTGTCGCCGACCACGAAGGCCCGCTCGAGGAATCGCTGGCCGAGCTCTGCGAACGGGTCGGCGAACGCTAGGCGCACATGCTGCTTCGTGTCGGCCGAGCCGATCGGCCCAGTGCCGCGGCCGGCCGGCGCGGGCTGCACGATTACGTCATGTGACGCGGCTCGATTGCGCGGCGGCGCTGCACGACCTCAGAGCCAGGACTCGTGCTCCATCTCGGCCGCGATGAGCGGATCGAAGCGACCCACGTCGGTCCACAGCTGCGCGGCCACCAACGCGATCGAGGCCGGTTCGTCACCGCGCCGCAACTCGTGCAGGCGCTGCGCGCAAGCGATCTCCCACGCCATGCGCGCGGCGCTCTTCGGTTCGGACTCGACCTCGACCGTTCGGGCCGACCGGCGCGATGCCGGATTCAGGCGGTGCGCGGCGGGCAATTGAAGGTTCATCGTCGACTCCTGGTTCAGCAGAATCAGTTTCACCGGCCGCACCGCGCGCCGTGTAAGACAAGCGCTCACGGCCCCCTCGGACGACGGATTGAAACGCGATGTTTCTGCTCTGCCCAGTCCCCTGATCGAGGGGGTTCGGTGCGCTGACGCACAGAGCAATTCGGTGTAGAACGCTAGCCTGACTTGGCTGTTCATCCAAAGGGGCACAGCGCTTCGCAACCCACCGACGACGAGCCTTCAACCGCTCGCAGTGGAGGGGTCGAAGCACTGCGCCGCCAGGGCGAATGCGAAACGTATCTCGACCTTTCTTCCGTGTCCCGGACACACCCTCAGGAGCGCTACCATGACCTTGAAATCCCGCTTGTTCAGCTCATCGCTGCTTCGGCGTTCCGCCGTAGCCGTCGCGGTGGCTGCCGGCTGCGCCGGCGCGTGGGCCGACACCCCACCGTTCACGCTCAATCCCGCCGGAGCGACCACGGCGTTGAACGGCTCTTCATTCACCGCCGACAACGTCCTGGTATCCGACTATTACAAGGTCACGGAGAACGGTGGCACGTTCACCGAGACCGGCTATCTGGCAGTGACTGGCTTCCAACTCGGCGACACGCTGCTGCTGCCGGCCGGCCTGAACACTGACTACGGGATGTACATTGCCTTCACTGGCCATGGCACCGCGTCGGGCGATCCGACGACGCAGAACACGGCGGGCACCTTCACCGACCTGACCTACACGCTGTACGGCTACAACGGCAGCGCGACGTTCGGGCTCGACGCGGGGAACAATCCGTTCGAGACCGCGACCGAAGCCGACGTCCTGGCCACCGGCAGTCTGATCTCCGGTTCCGTGAGCACGTCGCTGTCGGGTGTCGGGCCGCTGTTCAGCCCGGCAGCCAACGCGTCGCTGACCTTCGTCGCCGGGGCCAATGCCGGGTCGTTCTACACGGCGCCGAACCCGTTCTACAACCTGGCATTCGCCGCGTTCACGAACACGACGTCGCAGGTCATCGCGTTCGATGGCGGCTTCGCAATCAAGAAGGGCGGCGGTGCCTTCAACTTCGGTGCCACGCCGCCGGTGCCCGAGCCCGGGACCTACGCACTGCTGCTCGGCGGCCTGGGCGCGATCGGCTTCGTGACGCGCCGCCGTCGCAACACCTGATCGATTGATAGGTTAGACCGAATCGGCCGCGGAGCGATCCGCGGCCGTTTTTTTGAGTCGCCGCTGCGTGCATCCGCAGCGCATCGGGCATCATCCGCCACCGGGCAGATTCACCACGGCGCTCGCCCGCCGCCACGACACCGCAAGGAGATCGGCATGACCGCAAGAATTTTCAAATCGTTGGCTTCGGCAATCGCGACGGCCGCGCTGCTGGCCGGATGCGGCGGTGGCGGCGGCGGTGGTGGCGACACCTCCGGCGGCAGCCCGCCGGTGGCGTCCACCTCATCGTTCCCGCTTGCGACCGGGTACCAGGCGCTGGTCGACGGCGGAGCGAACAACAATTTCTCGCTGTCCGGCAGTTGCGGCGGCACGGCCAACATCACGACCGCCGCCGCCGTGCCGGCGACCCCCCCGTTCGAAGGCGTCACCGGCTTCTCGGCATCGCAGGTGTCGACCGTCAGTTACTCCGGCTGCCTGCCCGCCACGGGCACGACGACCGGCGTCACCTACTACAACGCCAATCGCGTGCCGATCGGCCTGTCGATCGCCGGCGGCGAGTACTCGAGGTTCGCGTCGCCGCCGCCCGACCTGCCGGCCAGCGTCAAGGTCGGCGACACCGCGGTCGTGGCCACGTTGACCACCTATGCCGACAGCAGCAAGACAACGGTCACCGGCAAGCGCGTGATCAGCTATCTGATCGAAGCCGACACCGACACCACGGCGATCGCGAACCTGAGCACGCGCAGCTACAACACCAGCGACCAGCTGCTGGTGACGCAGCAGTCGCGCTACCGCATGGCATCGAGCGGCACGCTCACGCTGCTGTCGATCGATGTCCAGTTCAGCACGACGAGCGCGGTGCACCTCGTGTACACCGTGAAGTAGGTGCTGCGGTCGGGCGCGGCGCGCGCATCAAAGCGTCGCTTTTTGGCGCCGATCGCCGGTGGCCGCGCGGATACGGTGTTAACGTGGGCCACCACGGGAGCCGCATTGACGATCCACCACGCACCGATCGACGCCGACGCCCTGCGCCAGGAACTGCTGGCCACCGTCGACGCCCTGCAGCGGCGCCGCGCCGACCTCGTCGACGAAGCGCTGATCACGCGCTACATCACGCTGTACTGGATGGAATGGAACGGCGGCACGCTGCGCCTCACGCAGACCGGCAAGAACGTCTGCGATCAACTGCGCGCCGCGGCGCGCACGCCATGATCCGGCTGCAGTTGTCGCTGCAGCTCGACTACGAGGTCTTCGCGCCCGGCTGCGACTTCGTCTTCAACATCCACGCCGCGGCCACCGCACGGCAGCGCGTGCTCGACGAAGCGCTGACGCTGAGCCAGCAGGTGATGTGGCGCGTCGAGACCGAGCCGTCGACCGGCAACCGCTACCTGCGCCTGACCGCTCATCCCGGTCCGCTGCAGGTGCTGTACCGCGCCACGGTCGAGATCGACCATCACGTGCAGCTGCCCGCGACGATCGGCGAGGTGCCGGTCGCGCGCCTGCCGGCCTCGGTGCTGGGCTACATCTACCCGAGCCGATACTGCCAGTCAGACCGGCTGCACAAGTTCGCGATGCGCGAGTTCGGTTCGCGCTGGCAGGGGTACAGCCGCGTGCAAGGCATTCGCGACTGGGTGCTCGAGCGCACGACCTTCAGCTCGAACACGAGCAACTCGCAGACCTCGGCACTCGACACGCTGCTCGAGCAGGTCGGCGTGTGCCGCGATTTCGCGCACCTGATGATCGCGCTGTGCCGGGCCGTCAACATCCCGGCCCGCTTCGCGACCGGCATCGACTACGGCGCCGACCCGGCGCTCGGGCCGACCGACTTCCACGCCTACGTCGAGGCCTACCTCGGCGACCGCTGGTACATGTTCGACCCGTCGGGCACCGCGATCCCGATGGGCTTCGTGCGCTTCGGCACCGGCCGCGACGCCGCCGACGTGGCCTTCGCGACGATCTTCGGCGCGGTCCAGACCGCCGCGCCGGTGATCGGGATCGAGGCCGTCGCGGGCGCCGACGGTCGCGTTCTGGTGCCCTACCACCGGGTCGAGGCGCTGTCGACCGACGGGTAGGCGCGAGACCCCGGTCGTCAGCCGCCGACGATCGCGGCCGCGGCCCGCCCTGCCATCGGCAGCGACACGACGAACTCGCTGCCGTGCCCGATGCCGGCGCTGACGGCGACCACGCGCCCGCGATGCGCCTCGACGATCGCGCGCACGACCGTCAGGCCGATGCCCAGGCCCTCCTCGTTGACGGCGCTGGCGCGCGGATCCCTGACGAACGGGTCGAAGAGGATCGGCATCGCCTCGGGGGCGATCCCCACGCCGTTGTCGCCGACGCTGATCACCACCTCATCGCCCACGACCGCGGCCGTCAGGCGGATGCGCCCGCCCTCGTGGGTGTAGGTCGTGGCGTTGCTGAGCAGATTCGTCAGGACCTGCGCCATCAGGCCCGGGTCGCCGTGCACTTCCAGCGGCGCGGCGGCGATCGCCAGATCCAGGGTCTGCTGGCGCCGGTCCATCGCCGGCCGGCAGGCCTGCACGACCGTCGCGACGGTGGCGGCCAGGTCGAACCGCCGGTGCCCGAGTGTCAGCCTGGCCGTGTCCTGCGGCGGCGCGCCCAGCAGGCCGTCGACCAGTTGCGACATCTGCTCCACCTGGTGTTCGATCACGGCCCGCGCGCGCGGCAGCAGCGCCTGGTCGGCACCCTCGCGGCCCAGCATCGCCGCGGCGATGCGGATCGGCGCGAACGGATTGCTCAGCTCCTGTGCCATCAAGGTCAGCAATTCCGTCTGCCGCTGCCGCGCAAGCTCCGCCGCGGCCTGCAGTTCCTGGGCGCCGAGCGCCGCCAGCACCAGTTGCTCGTTCGCCTCGCGCAGTTGTGCATGCCTGCGCTCGCTGTCGGCCCGCGTCAGCTGCTCGTGCGTCAAGCGAGGCTGCGCTGGCGCGGCCGACCCCGGCCCCGGCCCCGGCCCCGGCCCCGGGGTCGGCGCGCCGGCCGGCGGGGCCGCGTAGAAGGCGTGGCCGCCGAGTTCGCGTCGTTTCGCGACGTACATCGCCGCATCGGCCCGGTCGATCAGCGTCTGCGCGTCCTCGCCATCCTCGGGATAGATGCTGATGCCGATGCTCGCCGACAAGCGCACCGCATGGTCGTCGATGCGACTGTACGAACCCAGCGATGCGGTCAGCTTCTCGGCGATGGTGGCCGCATCGGCAGGCTGACCGATGTTGGCCAGCAAGATCAGGAACTCGTCGCCCCCGTGCCGGCTGACCGTGTCGGTTTCCCGCACCAGCGACACCATGCAGTCGGCCACCATCTGGATCGCCCGATCGCCCACCGCGTGGCCGAAGG
>JAYSLR010000017.1:0-7088 GCA_043725365.1 Rhizobacter sp.
GTCTCGCACAGCGCGTGGCAGTTCACGCCCTCGCCGCTGCTCGACGCGAACACGGTCGCGAGCCGCGCCGGATCGGCCTGCGCGTGCGCGACCGCCTCGTCGGCGACCGCCAGCGCCAGCTTCACCGCGGCCCCGGCGCGGCGCCGCTCGGCGGGCGGCAGGCGCGCCGGCGCGGGCAGCACGGTCGCGGCGCTGACGAGTGGCCGCGCGCCACAGAGCATCTCGCGCGACGTGGCCCAGGACTCCAGCCCCGGGCCGAGCACGCCGATCCCCTCGATCCACACGTGCAACGCGCTCATTCGGCCGCTCCGAGCACCAGGCTCGCGTTCGAGCCGCCGAAGCCGAACGAGTTCGACAACACGCGGCGCAGCGGCGCCGCGCGGTTCGCGACCAGGTAGTTCAGCGTCAGCGCCGGGTCGCGTTGCCGCACGTTCAGCCCGCCGGGCATCAGGCCGTGGCGCATCGCGAGCAGCGCGATCGCCGCCTCGACGCCGCCGGCCGCGCCCAGCGTGTGGCCGGTCGCGCCCTTGGTCGAGCTGCAAGGCGTGGCGGTGCCGAACACGCTCGCGACCGCCGCGTCCTCGGCCGCGTCGTTGCTCGGCGTCGCGGTGCCGTGCAGGTTGATGTAGTCGATGTCGGCCGCGACGAGCCCGGCGTCGACCAGCGCGGCCCGCATCGCCGCGATCGCGCCCAGCCCCTGCGGGTGCGGCGTGCTCATGTGGTAGCCGTCGTTGCTCTCGCCGACGCCGAGCAGCCAGCCCTGCGGCGGCGCGGCCGCATCGCGCTCGAGCAGCGCGAACGCCGCGGCCTCGCCGATCGACAGGCCGTTGCGTGTGGCGTCCCAGGGCCGGCAGACCTCGCTCGACAGCAGCTCGAGCGAGTTGAAGCCGTACAGCGTCGTCAGGCACAGGCTGTCGACGCCGCCGACCAGCGCCGCGTCGATCAGCCCGGCCTCGATCAGGCGCGCGGCGTTGCCGAACACCTTTGCGCTCGACGAGCAGGCGGTCGAGACGACCCATGCCGGCCCGTCCAGGCCCAGCGCGCGGGCGACGAAGTCGGCGACCGAGAACGTGTTCTGCGTCGGTCCGTAGCGAAAATCGGCCGGCAGCGCGCCATCGGCGGTGCGCCGGCGGTAGGCGAGCTCGGTCTGCAGCAACCCCGAGGTGCTGGTGCCGAGGAACACGCCGATCCGGCGCGCGCCCCAGCGCGCCCGCGTCGCGCCGACCGCGGCGAGGAAGCCGTCCTGCTGCAGGCCGAGCCACGCGAGCCGGTTGTTGCGGCAGTCGTGCTCCTGCAGCGCGGGCGGCAGCGCGACCGCGTCGACGCCCTCGACCTCGCCGGTCCAGGTCGGCAGCGGCAGGTCGGCAAAGCGCACCGGCGTCAGGCCGCTGCGCTGCGCGCGCAGCGCGGCCAGGGTCGCGGCGTTGCCGGCGCCGAGCGCGGTGGTCAGCGTGCTCGCGGTGATGGCGAGCGGCTTCATCGGAGCGCCCTCATCCCAGCGCCTCGGGCAGCGTGACGCCGTGCAGGCCGGCCTGTTCGAGGCGTTGCAGCAAGACCGGCAGCACCTCCAGCGTGACCGGCCGGCCGCTCGCCGCGAGCGCCGCGTGGCGGTCGTGCAGCAGCAGGATGTCGCCCGCGGCCAGGCCGCCGGTCAGGCGCGCCAGCACGCGCGCGGGGTCGCGGCGTGCGGTGTCGAAGCCGCGGCGTGTCCAGCTGACGAGCTGCAGGTCGAGCTCGTGCAGCACCGGGGCGAGAAAGACATTGCGCAGACCGGCCGGTGCACGAAAGAAGCGCGGCGCAACGCCGGTGATCTGCGCGAGCGCGTCCTGCGCGCGGCCGAGCTCGCGCCGCAGCGCCCCCGGTCCGCGCAGCGAGAAGGTGTGCGCGTGCGCGAAGCTGTGGTTCTGCACGCTGTGGCCGCGCCGCACGATCTCGCGGCACAGCGCGGGGTGCTGCTGCGCGTGGCGCGCGATGCAGAAGAAGGTGGCGCGCGCGCGCTGCGCGTCGAGCAGGTCGAGCACCGCGGGCGTGACGGCCGGGTCGGGGCCGTCGTCGATCGTCAGCGCGATTTCGCGGCGCGCGGCCGACGCCGGCGGCAGCCGACGCAGGTTGCTGCCCAGCCAGGTCGAGCGCGGCCACAGGCCCGCGCCGGTGATCAGCGCGTGGTCGAGCGCGACCGCGCCCAACGCCCACGGCCACAGCGCCGGCTGGGCCAGCGCCAGCGCGCCGGCGCCGACGTGGCAGGCGACGCTGGCCTTCAGCAGCGGTGGCACGCGCCAGCGCGTGGGCGCGGCGATCGGGGCCGGGGAAGACGGGGCGTGCATGGCGTCGCAGGTGGGCTGGGCGTCGAGGGCGATGGATTCTCACACGCACGCTCAGCGTGCCCGTGCCGGGATGAACGCGGCCGACAGCAGCAGGCTCAGCAGGATGCCGGGCGCCACGACCTGGCCGATCGCGAACAGCGCCGGGATGCTCGAGAACGCGAGCAGGCAGAACGAGATCACCGCCGTCAGGTTCGCCAGCGCCAGCGAGGCCAGCGTGTCGTTGTCGACGACCCAGGGCGCGCCGGGCGGGGCGGCGTCCTGCCGGGTGCGGATCTGGTCGAAGAAGAGCGCGTAGTTCGAGCCGATCGCCACCGTCAGCAGCAGCCCGACGAGGTGCAGGATACCGAGCGCCACGCCCAGCGCACTGAACCCCGCGAGCACGATCAGCACCGCCGCCGCGACCGGCTGCGCGATGCGCCACAGCCGCGCCAGCGAGCGCAGGTGCAGTGCCAGCAGCACGCACACCGCGAGCGCGCCCAGCAGCGCCTGCAGCGTCGCCTCGTGCAGGTAGCGCGCGTACAGCGCGCGCAGCTCGGCGCCGATGTCGACGACCTGCGCGCCCGGCACGCCGGCGAGCACGGCGCGCAACGCCGCAGCGTCCACCGGCTTCGCGCCGGCCTGCAGGCTCAGCAGCGCGCGCCACGGCCGCGTGCCGCTGCCCGGCACCAGCAGCGCGTCGAGCGCGGCGTACAGCGGTGTGCCCTGCAGCGATGCGCGCGTCAGCAGCGGCTGCCGGCGCGCGGCCTGCACGTCGGCGATGAAGCCGCCGAGGCGCGCCGCCGGCAGCGGGCCGTCGACGGTCGCTTCGGCGAGGCGCGCGCTCAGCGTCGCCGCATCGGGCAGCGCGTCGCGGCGCAGTTGCTGCAGTGCGGGGCTCGGCAGCACGCGGGCCGGCGATTCGTAGCCGGCGAGCTGGCCGGCGTCGACGAGCTTGTCCAGGCGCGCGCCGGCGGCCTCGGCGGCGGCGAGCGCGCCGGCCTCGTCGGGCGCCGAGACCGCGACCAGCGTGCCGGCGTCGGTCGCGCCGAGGTCGGCGCGCAGCCCGGCGTCGATCGCCATCCTCTCGGCACCGACCGGGCTCAGCGAGCCGAGGTCGCCGCGCCAGGGCGACGGCAGCCACGCCAGCGTCAGCGCCGCCAGCAGCGCGAGCGCCGCGAGCGGCCCCCTTAGCCGCGGCAGCACCGCGGTGCACGCGCCGACGAAGCGGCCGAGCTGGCGACGCAGCCCCATGCCCGGCGCACCGTCGGGCGAGGTCACGGTGAGCACGTGCCGAGTCGTCAGCGCCGCGGCCGTGAGGCCGGCGATCGAGAACACGCCGAGCTGCACCAGGCCCGGAAAGCCCGAGAACAGCAGCGCCGCGAAGCCGCAGACCGAGGTCCACAGGCCGAGTCGCACGGTCGGCCAGTTGTCGGCGAGCCAGCGCCGTGCGCCGTCGCCGGGCGGCGCACCCGCGGCCGGCCGCGCCTGGATCAGGTAGTAGATCGCGTAGTCGACCGCCTCGCCGATCAGCGTCGTGCCGAAACCCAGCGTGATGCCGTGCACGTTGCCGAAGATCAGGCTGACCGCGGCAATGCCGGCGAGCACGCCCGAGCCGACCGGCAGCAGCGCCGTGGCCAGCGTCTTCAGCGAGCCACCGAAGGCCAGCAGCATCAGCGCGACGATCGCGACGCCGCCGGCGATCGCGAGGCGTTCGACCTCGGCCTTGATCTGCGTGCGCGCCGCGACCGCGAACGTGCCCGAGCCCGAGACGACGAGTTTCAGGCCCTGCGGCTCGAACGGTGCGAAGCTCGTGTGCACGAGCCGCAGCGTGCGCTCCTGCGCGTCGAGGTCGGCGCCGTCGGCGTGGGTGGTGGCGATCAGCACCGCGCGCGCCGCGCTGCGCGAGACCCACACGCGGCCGTCGCTGCGCGGGGCCTGCGACGGCAGCATGTTCTCGGCCATGCGGATCGTCTCGCCGGTCGGGTCGCGCAGGATCACCTGCTTGATCGCGGCGCCGGCCGGCGTGCCCAGCAGCGAGGTCGCCTCGTCGATGCCGGTGCGCAGCCCGTCGACGGTGAAGCGTTGCGCATCGACCGCCGGGCTGAGCAGGTAGCGGTGCTCGAACAGGAACTTCCCGGTCGCCTCGAAGCCCGAGTTGTCGCCGTTGTGGACCGCGTCGAACGCGCCGCTCGCGCGCAGCGTGTTCGCGAAGCGCAGCGACGCGTCGCTGCGCTGCTGCGCCGTGCCGCCCTCGATGCCGATCAGCAGCAGCCGCGCCGCGATGCCGCCGCGCAGCTGGTCGAGCAGCACCGCCTGCTCGGCGCTCGGCGTCGACGGCAGAAAGGCCGACAGGTCGGCGACGTAGTTCGTGCGCGCGCTGATGCCCGCGGCAATGACGACGCACACCAGCCACAGCGCGAGCGCGTGGCGCCGCGCGATATTGCGCAGACGGGCAAACGGGTTCGGCATCGCGGCGATCAGCTCGTCGCGCTCGCCGACCGCGCGGCGGGGACGACCGGTTCGATCGTCATCACCGAGCGGTCGCCGTCGGCCAGCGCGACCGCGACCTCGCGCACCAGCGCCTGCGCGCCCGACAGGCGCACCGAGATCACGAGCTCGCGCAGGCGCGGCTCGCTCGGCTTGAGCTCCAGCAGCCAGTTCTGCGGCGTGCCGCTGACCGTGGCCCTGAAGTTGTGCTCGATCGCCTCGCGGTTGCCGGTCAGCGTGCCGCGGATCGCCTCCATGATGACCGCGGCCTCGGGGACCGAGTCGAGCGGCACGGTGCGGCTGCGCGTGCCGCGGCTCATCGTCACCTCGTTGCCGACGACGGCGATTCGCTCCTGCGTCGGCTTCAGCGTCTCGCGCACGAAGGTGTCGGGCGCCTCGAAGCTCAGGCGCCCCGAGGACTGCAGCGTGCGCTCGAGCATCGCGACGCTGCGCTTCTCGACGAAGGTCGCCTCGCCGGCCTTCACCTGCGCGAGCGTGCGCATCAGCTGCACGATGTCGAAGCTGCCCTGCGCGTGCACGCCCGCGCCCAGCGCGGCGAGGCCCGCACCGAGCAGCGCCAGCGCGGCGCGGCGCGTCGGGTGGTCAGGGTGCCATTGAGAGGGTGTCGGCATCGTCGGCCCAGAAGTCGAAGAAATTGAACCAGTTGTACGGCGTTTCGCCGCACAGCGATTCGAGCAGCGCCACGTAGCGCAGCAGCGCCGCCTGCACGCGGGCGTCGATGTCGAGCCCGCCGGTTGCGGCCTGCGGCCGGAAATCGGCGAGCGCGACGAAGCGCAGCTCGTAGCGGTTGCCGCCATGGTAGAGCCCGGCCATGAAGACGACCTCGCGGCGCAGCATCGCCGCGAGGCGGAACGGGCCATCGGAGAAGCGCGCCGGCTGGCCCAGGAAGTCGAGCCGCACGGTGCGCGAGCGCTCCGAGTGGCCCGGCAGCGTGCGGTCGGCCAGCAGCCCCGCGATTCCGCCCTCGTCGAGCCAGCGGCGCAACGCCAGCATCGCGCCGGGCCGGCCGAGCGCGATCGTGTTCAGTTGCGCGTTCGGCGCGATTGCGGCGAGCGTCGCGTTGATCAGGCGCGCGTTGTCTTCGTACATCAGCATCGCGACACGCGCGCCGCGGCCCTGCGCGGTGGCGCGCAGCACCTCGAAGCTGCCCAGGTGCGCGCCCACCAGCATCACACCCTCGCCGCGGTCGAGCGAGGCGTGCGCCGCGTCGGCGCCGGTGCTGGCGACCTCGAACGCGTCGAAGCGCCCCTGCAGGAAATAGACGCGGTCGAGGATCGTCGCGGCGAAGTGGTGGATGTGGCGGTAGGCGTCGGCCCAGCCCACCGGGCGGCCGAGCACGCGCACCAGGTAGTTCATCGACGCGCGCCGTGCGCGCCCGTTGACGAGCAGGAAGTACAGCGCGATCGGGTGCAGCACGAGCCGTGCCGCGGGTCGGCCGACGCGCACCGCGATCCAGCGCATCAGGCGCAGCATCCAGAGGTTGCTGCGCTCGCGCTCGCCGGTCCACGCGCCGGCCGCGCTCTTCGCCGGTGTGGTCATGCGCTGGCCTCGAACTGCCCCGAGGCCGCGACGCGCTCGCCTTCGCGCACCTCGAAGCGAACGCCGCGCGGGCCGGCGCCGAGCTCGATCGTCAGCCGCGCGCCGGGCCGCACCGGCGCGAGAAACTTCGCCGCGCCGATGCGCGGCGCGGCGCCGACGAGCGCGGCGAGCGCGGGCACGTTGAGGATCGCCTCGAGCACCTCGGCCAGCAGCGACACGCCGGGCAGCAGCGGCTGGCCCGGGAAGTGGCCGCCGAAGGCCGGATGGTCGGGTGCGATCGGCAGCTCGACGCGATGCATCGCCGTCTCAGTCGTGGCCGGCCGCGAGCACGCGGTCGGCCCAGGCCGCGAAGGCACCGACCGGCAGCTTGCCGGTGCCCGCTTCGCGCGGCAGCGCCGCGACCGCGATGACGCGCCGCGGCAGGAAGGCGGCGTCGACGCGCTCGCGCAGCCCGGCGAGCACACGCTCGTGCAACGCGTCGGCGCCGAGTTCGGGCGCGACCACGAACGCGACCGGGCGCACGACACCGCCGTCGGGCGCATCCGGCGGCAGCCAGAACGCGCCGTCCTGCACGCCGGGGATCGAGTTCAGGTGGAAGTTCAGGTGGCCCAGCGAGCTGCGCTTGCCGGCGACGTTGATCAGGTCGTTGGAGCGGCCGAGCAGGCGGAAGGTCTGCGCGTCGACGACCTCGAGCACGTCGGCCAGCAAGGTCGGCTGCGGCACGTGGCCGCCCTGCAC
>JAYSLR010000018.1:0-5419 GCA_043725365.1 Rhizobacter sp.
GAACGCACACCCGGGTAGCGGAACAGGTCCCAGGTGCCGCCGAGGGCATGGCGGGCCTCGAGGATCGCGACGCTGCGTCCGGGGCAGTCCTTCTGCAGATGCACGCCGGCGCCGATGCCCGACAGACCGGCGCCGACGATCAGCACGTCGAAGTGTTCCATCGCGTTCGCCATCCCTGCCGCAGCGCCGGTCCGCCCGGCGCGCCAGTCTACGGCGACCGCGCAGCGGCCGCGCCACAATCGACTCCATGACCGAACGCAACGGACTCTTCACCGCCGCCGACGGCGCCGTGCGCTGCGGCTGGTGCCGGGCCAGCGCGGCCTATCAGCACTACCACGACCACGAGTGGGGCTTCCCGGTCGACGACGACCGGCGCCTGTTCGAGAAGCTGTGCCTCGAGGGCTTCCAGGCCGGCCTGAGCTGGCTCACGATCCTGAACAAGCGCGAGGCGTTCCGCGCCGGCTTCGCGAACTTCGACGCCGAGCACGTTGCGCGCTTCAAGGAGACCGACGTGGCGCGGCTGCTCGCCGACGCCGGCATCGTGCGGCACCGCGGCAAGATCGAATCGACGATCAACAACGCCAAGTGCGTGCTGGCGTTGCGACGCGAGTTCGGCTCGCTCGCCGCGTACGCGTGGCGTTTCGAGCCGGCACCGGGCGCGCGCCCGAAGCGCATGACGCTTGCGGCGCTGCAGGCGATGACGACTTCGCCGGAGTCGGTCACGATGTCGAAGGACCTGAAGAAGCGCGGCTGGAGCTTCGTCGGCCCGACCACGGTCTACGCCTTCATGCAGGCGATGGGCCTGGTCAACGACCACCTCGACGGCTGCCATGTGCAGGCCCGGGCCGCCGCGATGGCGCGGCCTTCGCCATGCGCTTGACGCGCTGCGCGCCAGCCGCCGCCCGTTGCGCCGGCCCTAATCGAACTTGAACGTGGCGCGGCCCGCCATGCCCACGCGCAGCGCGCGTTCGATGCCCTCGACGATCACCGCGTTCATGCCGAAGGTGATCCGGCCGTTGAGCCGCGCATCGGCGCGGTAGCCGGCGAGCGCGTCGCGCACGGCGTGGCCGGTGGCTGCGGTGGCCGGGTCGACGTCTGGGATCGGGCAGCGTGCGCAGGGCTTGACGAGCCTGATCCGCACCGGGCCGTCGTCGCCGTCGAACACGATCTCGTCGAGTGCATCCTCGCCGTGCGCGTCCAGCCCGTCGAGCACGAGGTTCGGGCGGAAGCGCGCCATCGTCACGGGGGCCTCGCCGTTCGCCGCGAGGCGCCGGTTCAGCTCGGCGAGCGAGGCCGTCGACGCCACCAGCAGCGGGAAGGCATCGGCGAAGCCGTTCTCGGCATCGAGCGAGCCGGTCCAGCGGTGATCGGACAGGCGCTTCTGATCCGGATCGAAACGCAGCAGCCGCAGCGGTCGGCCGAGCAGGTCGCTGAACCATTGCGCGCACAGATCGCCCATGTCGTAGGCCGCGACCTCGTCGTCCCAGACGGTCGCACGCGTCGGCGTCTCGACGCGGTCGAGCGCGACGTGCAGCGCCAGCATGCCGGGCGCGCGCAGCACCATCTCGAAGGTCTTCAGCGCCGGCGTCACCAGCGCCATGCGCGGCAGCTCGCGCTGGGTGACGAAGCGGCCGGCCGGATCGACCAGCATCCAGGCGCGGTCGAACTCGAGGCCGGTCTCGATCAGCAAGGCTTCGGCCGGATCGACGCCGCCGCAGGACTTGATCGGGTAGACGTGCAGCGATTCGATGCGGACCGGCTGATCGCCATCCTGTGCCTGTGCGACGCTGTTCATGATCGGGCTCCCGCGCCTGGAAAAAGGAGGCGATTGTGCCCTTGACCCTGCGTGCGCCGCGGCCCGCCGGTCCCTACAATTGCACGGTGACCAAGGACTTCGATGTGCAGGTGCTCGGTGCGGGCATCGTCGGGCGTTGCCTCGCGCTGGCGCTGGCGCGCGCCGGGCTGAGCGTCGCGCTGCGGCCGGAAGGCGCGCGTGCGGCCGGACATGACGACGTGCGCGCCTACGCGTTGAACGCCGCGTCGGTCGAGCTGCTGCGCAGCCTGAAGGTCTGGGACGCGCTCCCCGCTCATGCCGCCACCGCCGTGCTCGACATGCACGTGCAGGGCGATGCGAACCGGTCGGCGATCGATTTCTCGGCCTGGCAGCAGCAGGTCAGTGCGCTGGCCTGGATCACCGATGCGGCGCTGCTCGAGCGCGAACTCGCCGCCGCCGTGCGTTTCGCCCCGCACATCACGGTGGTCGAGCCGGGCACCGAGCTGCGCGCCCCGCTGACCGCGCTGTGCGAGGGCAAGGCGTCGACGACGCGTGCCGCGCTGGGCATCGCGTTCGATCGGGTCGACTACGGGCACCAGGCGATCGCCGCGCGGCTGACGAGTTCGCGGGCCCACCAGGGCATCGCGCGGCAGTGGTTCCGCGCCCCCGACGTGCTGGCGCTGCTGCCCTTCGACGCGCCACAGCCCGAACGCTCCTACGCACTCGTCTGGTCGCTGCCGAACGAGCGCGCGCAGCAGTTGCTCGCGCTCGATGCAGCGGCGTTCGAGCACGAATTGATGCAGGCCAGCGGCGGCGAGGGCGGCGTGCTGACGCTCGCCTCGGAGCGCGCGGCCTGGCCGCTGATGCTGGCGCAGGCCAGCGCGTGGTGCGGTCCGGGCTGGGTGCTGCTCGGCGACGCCGCGCACGTGGTGCACCCGCTCGCCGGCCAGGGCCTGAACCTGGGGCTGGCCGATGTCGCCGCGCTGGTCGAGGTGATCCGCCGGCGCGAGCCCTGGCGGGCGCTGGGCGACGAGAAGCTGCTGCGCCGCTACGCCCGCGAGCGTGCTGCGCCGACCTGGGCGATGGGCCAGCTGACCGACGGCCTGCTGCGACTTTTTGCCGACGATCTGCCGCTGGCCCGGGAACTTCGCAACCGCGGCCTGACTCTCGTGAACCACGTGTCCCCGCTGAAGCGCTGGCTGACGGCGCGGGCGCTGAACTCCTGAAAGACCGACATGAGCAAATTGCTGCGCTCGACGATGACCCTGGCCCTGGCGATGACGCTCGCCGCCCCCGGGGTGTTCGCGCAGGAAGCGCTGATCCGCAAGAACCTGGCCGAGCGCTTGCCCGACTTCCCGAAGATCGACGAGGTCAACAAGACGCCGATCCCGGGGCTGTACGAGGTGCGCATCGGCACCGAGATCCTGTACACCGACGAGCGCGGCGATCATGTGATCCAGGGCAACATCATCGACACCAAGACGCGCAGCGACCTGACGCAGGCGCGCATCGACAAGATCACCGCGATCGACTTCGCCGCGCTCCCGCTGAAGGACGCGATCGTCTGGAAGCAGGGCACCGGCGAGCGCAAGCTGGTGGTGTTCGCCGATCCGAACTGCGGCTACTGCAAGAAGTTCGAGACCGACATGCAGCAGGTCAAGGACGTCACGGTCTACACCTTCCTGATCCCGATCCTCGGCGGCGACTCGCCCGACAAGGCGAAGAACGTCTGGTGCGCGAAGGACAACGCCACGGTCTGGCGCGACTGGATGATCAAGGGCACCGTGCTGCCGCGCAGCATGGGCAGCTGCGACACCTCGGCGCTGCAGCGCAACCTGGCGATGGCGAAGAAGTTCCGCGTCAACGGCACGCCGGCGCTGGTGTTCGAGGACGGCAAGCGCGTGCCCGGCGCGCTGCCGCCGGCCGAGGTCGAGAAGCACCTCGCCGCGAGTCGCGGCAAGGCCTGATCCTCAGGCATAGGACGCCGCCGCGGCGCCGGCCGCGCCGCCCTTGAACGCCGCTGCGAGCGTCCGCGCGGCCTGCATCAGCAGCATCGCGTCGACGCCGACCGCGACGAACAGCGCGCCCTGGTCGAGGTAGTGCTGCGAGGCCTGGTTGTCGGTCATCAGGATGCCCGCCGCCTTGCCGGCCGCGCGCACCGTCGCCACGCCCTGCGTCATCGCGGCCACCACGTCGGGGTGGGTCGGCCGGCCCAGGAACCCCATCGAGGCCGACAGGTCGGCCGGGCCGAAGAACACGCCGTCGATGCCGTCGACCGCGGCGATCTCGGCCAGGTTGGCCAGGCCGGTCCGGGTCTCGACCTGGACCAGCACGCAGATCTCGTCGTCGGCCTGCTGCAGGTAGTCGGGCACGCCGCTCCAGCGCGACGAGCGCGCCCCCGCGCTGCCGACGCCGCGGATGCCGCGCGGCGGGTAGCGGGTGGCGGCCACCATCCGAGCGGCCTGTTCGGCCGTCTCGACCATCGGGATCAGCAGCGTCTGCGCACCGATCTCGAGGTACTGCTTGATCAGCGCCACGTCGCCGATCGGCGGGCGCACGATGGCGTGCGTCGGCCCCGTCGCGGTCCGGAAATCGCAACCGGCGCTGCCGACGGCCTGCAGTTGCGCCAGCACCGAGCGCAGGTCGTTCGGCGCGTGCTCGCCGTCGATCAGCAGCCAGTCGAAGCCGGCGGTCGCAAGCGCTTCGGTCACCAGCGGGTCGGCCAGGCTCGCCCACAGCCCGATCTGCGCCCGACCGTCTTGCAGGGCCTTCTTGAAGGTGTTCGTGATCATCGGATCGGTTCCCGGTCAAGCGCGCATCGCGCCAGGCCGTTTGTACCCGATCACGCGTACTTCAGCTCCCCGGTCTTGCCCCGGAACACGCGGTACGAGAACACCGTGTAGCCGGCGATCGCCGGCACCGAGATGCACACGCCGATCAGGATCACCTTCAACGCCTCGGGCGAGCTCGCGGCCTGCCAGATCGTCAGCTGCCCGATCACGACGAACGGGTAGATGCTGTAGGCCAGCCCGAGAAAACCGAGCACGAACACGACGATCAGCAGCATGAAGGGCAGCCAGCACAGCGGCCCGCGCACCGCGGGCGAACGCAGCACGCCGCGCAGCGCGAACAGCGCCACGCCCGTCATCAGCGGGATCGCCATCAGCGCGATCACCTCCGGCAGCTCGAACCAGCGCTCGCGCACGATCTGGCTGATCCAGGGTGTGGCCATCGAGATCAGCACCAGGCCGATGACCATCGGTGTCCACGCGACGCGGGCCCAGTGCACCGCGCGCTCCTGCAACTCACCCTCGGTCTTCATGATCAGCCAGGCGGCGCCCATCAGCACGTAGGCCATCGGCAGCGCGGCCGCGATCGCCGCGGCGAACAGCGGGTAGTTCCAGCCGCTGCCGAAGCCGCTGACGTAGCGCCCCAGCATCCAGCCCTGCGAGACCGCGGCCAGCGTCGAGCCGGCGACGAACAGGCGATCCCAGGTGCGCTTGTGCGTGTCCTTCGCCTTGACGCGGAAGTCGAATGCGACGCCGCGCAGCGTCAGGCCGATCAGCATCAGCGCCACCGGCAGGTACAGCTCGCCGAGCACCACGCCGTGGGCGCGCGGGAACGCGATCAGCAGGATGCCCACGC
>JAYSLR010000019.1:0-4828 GCA_043725365.1 Rhizobacter sp.
TCGAACGTCTGGGCAACGAGCGCTGGGTTCGCACCGGCCTGTCGCCGGAGCAGCTTTGGCCGCAATTGCAGGCGTTCTGGAAAGAGCGCGGCTTCGTCATCGTCAAGGACACGCCGACCGCCGGCGTGATGGAAACCGACTGGGCCGAGAACCGCGCGAAGCTGCCGCTCGACTTCGTTCGCGCATCGATCGGCAAGGCCTTCGACGGCCTGTACTCGACCGGCGAACTCGACAAGTTCCGCACCCGCATCGAGCGCACTCCGGGCGGCACGGAGATCTACATCACGCACCGCGGCATGGTCGAGATCTACACCGGGCAGAACAAGGAAAGCACGATCTGGCAGCCGCGCCAGCCCGATCCGCAGCTCGAAGGCGAGTTCCTCTCGCGCCTGATGCTGAAGCTCGGGGCCAGCGAAGAAGTCGCGAAGACCGCGGCCGTTGCACCGGGGGCCGGCACTGCTGGCGCTGCCGGCACCGCGCCGGCACGTGCGCGCATCGTCGCCGGCCAGCCCGCCGCCACGCTGCAGGTCGACGACGGCTTCGACCGTGCCTGGCGACGCGTCGGCGTGGCGCTGGACCGCAGCGGCTTCACGGTCGAAGACCGCGACCGCACGCAAGGCGTCTACTTCGTCCGCTACATCGACCCGAAGTTTGCCGGCAAGGAAGAACCCAATCTGTTTTCCAAGCTCTTCAGCTTCGGCAAGAAGGACGATGCCGGCAACCCTGCTCGCTATCGCGTCGTCGTCAAGGGCGAGGGCGAGCGCAGCACGGTCACCGTGCTGAACGGACAGGGTGCGCCCGAGAACGGCGATGTGGGCAAGCGCATCACCGGGCTGCTGCTCGACGAGCTGAAGTAGGCCACGCGCGCCCGCCGACGCACCCGCGATGCGCTTTTGCAGCCTGGGCAGCGGCAGCGCCGGCAACGCCACGCTGGTCGAAGCGCATGAAGCGGGGCGCAGCAGCCGGCTGCTGATCGACTGCGGGTTCTCGCTGCGCGAGCTCGGAGCGCGCCTGGGCCGCATCGGGCTGGATTGCGACGCGCTCGATGCGGTGTTCATCACGCACGAGCACGGCGACCACATCGGCTGCGGCGTGGCCCTGGCCCGGCGCTTCGGCGTGCCGCTGTGGATGAGCCGTGGCACCTGGCGGGCGATCGGCCAGCCCGAGTTGCCGCCCGGTCTCTTGCAGTTCGCGCGCGACGGCGAGCCGATCTCGGTCGGCGCACTCCAACTGACGCCATACACGGTGACGCACGACGCGCTGGAGCCGCTGCAGTTGCGCCTGTCGGACGGCGCGCGCCGGCTGGGCGTGCTCACGGACGTCGGCTCGATCACGCCGCACCTGCTCGCGAACCTGCAGCGCTGCGACGCGCTGCTGCTCGAATGCAACCACGATCGCGACATGCTGGCCGCATCGAGCTACCCGGCGTCGCTGAAGGCACGCATCGGCGGGCGCTTCGGGCACCTGGCGAACGACGTGTCGGCACAGATCCTGGCGGCGTGCGTTCACGGCGGCTTGCGCCACCTCGTCGCGGCGCATCTGAGCGAACGCAACAACACGCCCGAACTGGCGCGCGCGGCGCTGGCGCAAGCTTGCGGTGCCGGACCCGACGACATCGTCGTCGCCGATCCCTTGCATGGGTTCGGCTGGCTCGATCTGGGCTGAACGGCCGGCGCGCACGCATGAAAAAAGCCGCCCGAAGGCGGCTTCTACCGGAACCGGCGTGGACCGGTTTACTTCTTGACCGCGTCGGCGGCCTTGCCGGCAGCGTCCTTGGCGGCGTCGGCAGCCTTGCCGGCAGCGTCCTTGGCGGCATCGGCGGCCTTGCCGGCGGCGTCCTTCATCGCATCGGCGGCCACGGCGGCACCGGCAGAAGCGGCGCCCATCGCGCCGCTGGCGGCGTCCATCGCGGCGGTGCCGGCAGCCGAAGCGGCGGCGTCGACCGCGCTGGCGGCAGCCGAAGCCACCTCAGCAACGGCCGGAGCCGCGGCAGCCGACGCGGCGGAAGCGGGCACATCTTCCTTCTTGCCGCAAGCGGTGAGGGCAACGGCGGCAACGATGGAAGCGAGCAAAAGCGACTTGGTCATAGGTGTCCTCAGAATCTGATTAGGGTCGAACATTACCGATCATTGTGGGAACTCTTGCAAAGACGCAGAACTCCGACATTCTCAGGCACAGACAAGCTCGCGCCCTTCCGATGCCTAGCCTATGATTATAGACAGCTCTAGGGAGATTCCCTAGAGGCCGGTGGTGGTTGTCGGAAAGGTCTCTTCGGATCGTTGCAAAACCGCATCAATCAATTCTCTGCATCGAATCTCGTCCGCCTTGTCGTGCGACAGGCGGCCGCGGTAGTGCTCCAGATTCGACAGCTGCACGCTGACCCTGCCGGTGGCCAGCAGGACCGATGGAAAGCCGCCGGTCTCGATCTCCGTGTTGGCGCGGCAGCTGACGATGTGGGACCAGGTCCGCCGCCACTCGACCCAGCGCGGATGGCGTCGCACCACCTCATCGAAATGGCGTGCCACCAGAACCAATTTGCGCCGCGAATAGGCCCATTGCTCGAAATGCGCGATGACCGCGCGCTCGCCCAGCGGCCAATCGCCGAAGTCGTTGTCGCAGAGCCAGAGCTCCGGGGAGCCGAGCTGGGCCGCTTCGGCGAGCGCGCTGCGCAGCGCCGCATGAAACTCGCTGCGGCTCGTGATCAGGGTAACGGGTTCGTCGCTCATTGCCTGTCTCCTTCATCGTGCTTCGCCGCGTTGCAGCCAACCGGCCGCGAGCCAGTCGTCGAGCAGCGTCTTCGCTTCGGTGCTCAAGGTCTCGAAGTCGTCGCGCCCGAGCCGCCGCGTGTCGGCCAGTCGGCGCATCAGCCTCGCGTCGCGTCCCGCAGCGCGGAACGATTCGCCGTTGATGAACACGTGGCGCTCGTCGTACATCATCCGGGTCCGCTGGTCGAGCAGCACGCCTTGCGATTCTGCCGCGTCTGCTGCCATTGCGGTATCGAACCAGACGCCGCGCTTGGGCTCGCTGAGGACCTCGCCGAGCGCGCACGCGAGCGCGGCCGGGTCGGCCAACAGCCGCACCACCGCGTCGGCGGCGAAGGCGTGCAAGGCCTCGGGAACGCGCCCCGGTGTCGCGGTGGCCGGCTGTGCCGGATCGCGGTACAGCGGGCCGGCCGCGACCGCGTCGGCGCCGTCGAGCAGGCGCTGCAGGACCTCGCGGCCGAGCTCGTCGCGGCCGGGGGCGCGAAAGCCGATCGAGCAGGTCGTGCACGCGCCCTCGGCAATGCCGTCGTGCCCCCAACCCGGCGGCAGGTACAGCATGTCGCCGGGCTCGAGCAGGAAGGACTGCTCGGGCTCGAAGTTCGCGAGCAGCTTCAGCGGCACGCCCGCCACCAGTTCCGGCTCCCGCACGCGCCCGATGTGCCAGCGCCGACGGCCCTGCGCCTGAATCAGGAACACGTCGTACGAGTCGACATGCGCGCCGACGCCGCCGCCATCGCTCGCATACGACAGCATCAGGTCGTCCAGGCGTGCGTCGGGCACGAAGCGGAAACGGTCGAGCAGCGCCCGCGCCGCGGGCACGTGCAGGTCCAGGCCTTGCACCAGCAGCGTCCATTCGCGCTGTTTCAGCGGCGGCAGCGAACTGCGCTTCAACGGCCCCTGGCGCAGCGTCCAGCGCGCGCCGTCGCGCACGATCAGGCGCGACTCCACCTCGTCGTGGCCGGCCAGGTCGAAGAGTCGCCGCCGCTCGATCAGCTCGATGCCGCCAGGCAGCGCCTGGCGCACCAGCAGCGGCCTCTTCTGCCAGTGCCGGCGCATGAAGACCTGCGGCGACAGGCCGCCCAGCAAGGGACTCGCGAGAGTAATGTCCATGGGTGATTGTGCGATCATTGAACCATGCTCATCACCACCCCGTGCGTCGTCAGCCTGACCTGGAAACTGCAGGACGTCCAAGGCAGCCTGATCGACGAACTGCAGGACCCGGTCGAGTTCTTCTACGGCGGCGACGACCTGCTCGCCAAGGTCGAGGAGGCGCTCACCGACCAGGCCGCCGGTTTCACGACCACGCTGCACCTCGAGCCCGAGCATGCGTTCGGCGACTACGACCCCGCGCTCGTGTTCTTCGAGGAACGCTCGGTATTTCCCGAGGCCGTCGAGGTGGGCATGCAGTTCGACGGCATGCCGCCGGGCGCCACGACGCAGGGCATGCCGACCGATGCGATCTACACGGTGACCGAGGTCTACCCGGGCCACATCGTGCTCGACGGCAACCACCCGCTCGCCGGGATCGCGTTGCGTCTGGACCTGGTGGTGCGCGACGTGCGCGCCGCCACCGCGCAGGAGATCGAGGCCCGCAGCGTCGGCCAGCCGGTGTTCACCGTGATGAACACCGCGCCGAGCGGCTCGCCGCTGCACTGACGCGCGGCGGCGCCGACCCTCAGCCCGCCTCTTCGACGACCACCGGCCGCTCCGGCGTCGTCACCGGCCCCTTGCCGCTGAAGCGGTCGAGCGCCAGGTAGATCACCGGCGTGATGTACAGCGTGATCGCCTGCGAAAACACCAGCCCGCCGACCACCGCCAGGCCCAGCGGCTGGCGCAACTCGGCACCGGCGCCGAGGCCGAGCGCGATCGGCAGCGCCCCCATCATCGCGGCCAGCGTCGTCATCATGATCGGCCGGAAGCGCAGCACGCAGGCCTCGCGGATCGCCGCGGCCGGTGCCGCGCCGCGCGTGCGCTGCGCGTCGAGCGCGAAGTCGATCATCATGATCGCGTTCTTCTTGACGATGCCGATCAGCAGCAGGATGCCGATGGTCGCGATCAGCGTCAGG
>JAYSLR010000020.1:0-1596 GCA_043725365.1 Rhizobacter sp.
GCCGCCTGCAGGTCAGTCATCCGGTAGTTGAAGCCGAGCTCGACCTGCTGGTAGTACCACGGGCCTTCGCTCGGGCCTTCCATCAGCGCCGGCTCGCGCGTCATGCCGTGCGAGCGAAGCAGGCGCAGCTGCCGCGCGAGGGCGGCATCGCGCGTCGTCACGACCCCGCCTTCGGCCGTCGTGACGATCTTCACCGCATGGAAGCTGAATACGGTCGCATCGGCGAAAGCGCTCCCGGTCGGCTGGCCCAGGTAACTCGCGCCGGTGGCGTGCGAGGCGTCCTCCAGGATCGCGAACCCGTAACGATCGGCGAGCTCGCGCATCTCGCGCAGCTCGCAGGGCAGACCGGCGAAGTCAACGGGGATCAGCACCCGCGGCACCGTGCCCTGGGTCGCGGCGCGTTCGAGCTTCGCCGCCAGTGCCGCGGTCGACATGTTGCGCGTGGCCGGATCGATGTCGACGAAATCGATGGCCGCCCCGCAATAGAGGGCGCAGTTGGCCGACGCGAGAAAGCTGTTCGGGCTCGTCCAGACGTGGGTCCCGGGTACCGCGCCGAGTGCGAGACAGCCGATATGGAGCGCCGCGGTCGCATTGATGACGGCCACCGCCTCGCCGGCGGCATGGCGCTCGGCGAAGGCCGCCTCGAAGGCCGGGATGGCCGGACCCTGGGTGAGAAAGTCCGAGCGCAGTACCTCGACCACGGCCGCGATGTCGGCGTCGTCGATGTTCTGGCGGCTGTAGGGGATGAATTCCATTTCAGGCCAGCGGATGGTTGGTGACGTGCTGCTCGATGAGCGCGCGCAGCTGCTCGACGGTCAGGAAATCCTCGTTCTCGCCGCTGTTGTAGGAGAACCCGGGCGGTACAGGGGTGGCAGCGAACTGCTGGCAGTACTCGTCGATCGAGTAAGAGGCGGATGACGGCAGGATGGCGTAGTACTGGCCGCGCGCCACCGTGTTGATGCTGTCGCTCGCGGTGATCATCTCCTCGTGCAGCTTTTCCCCCGGACGGATGCCGACCGTTTCGTGGCGACACTCGGGCGCGATCGCCTTGGCCACGTCCGTGATCCGGTACGACGGAATCCGGGGCACCAGCACCTCGCCGCCGAGGGCGTGCTCGATCGACCAGAGCACCATGTCGACGCCCTCCTGCAGGGAGATGTTGAAGCGCGTCATTCGCGGGTCGGTGATCGGCAGCACGCCGCTGCCGCGCCGTTCGATGAAGAAGGGGATCACCGAGCCCCGGCTTCCCATCACGTTGCCGTAGCGTACGACGCTGAAGCGCATGTCGCGGTCGCCCTTGATGTTGTTGGCCGCGACGAAGAGCTTGTCCGAGCAGAGCTTGGTCGCGCCGTAGAGGTTGATCGGCGCGGCGGCCTTGTCGGTGGAGAGCGCAACCACCCGCTTCACCTGGCTGTCCAGACACGCCTCGATCAGGTTCTGCGCGCCCAGCACGTTGGTCTTGATGCACTCGAACGGGTTGTATTCCGCGGCCGGAACCTGCTTGAGCGCCGCGGCGTGTACGACCACATCGATGCCTGCGAGGGCGCGGCGCAGCCGCGCTTCGTCGCGGACGTCGCCGATGAAGTACCTCATTCC
>JAYSLR010000021.1:0-1755 GCA_043725365.1 Rhizobacter sp.
GCATGGCCTAGCCCCGCAACCGTGGGTTGACCACGAAGTACGCGCAGTCCGCCAGCAGGTTCAGCACGATATAGACCGTTGACGTAAACAGCACCACCCCCTGCACCACGGCATAATCGCGGTTGAACACGGCGTCGACAATCAGCTTGCCGAACCCGGGGATCGAAAACACCTGTTCGGTCAGCACCGCGCCCGACAGCAGCGTGCCCAGCTCGAGCGCGCCGAGCGTGATGATGGGCGTCAGCGCATTGCGCAGCGCGTGCTTCAGCACCACCGTGCGCTCGCTCAGGCCCTTGGCGCGCGCGGTGCGCACGTAGTCGGCCGACAGCACCTGCAGCATCGCGCTGCGCGTGTGGCGCATCAGCACCGCGGCGATCGCGTTGCCGAGCACGAAGGCCGGCATGATCATCGCGGCCAGGTTCGCGCGCAGGTCCTCGAACGGGCTGACGTAGCCCGAGGCCGGCAGCCAGCCGAGCTGGACCGAGAACAGCAGGATCATCAGGATGCCGAGCCAGAAGTTCGGCGTCGACAGGCCCCACAGCGCGAACACGTTGGCAGCGGTGTCCCAGGCCGTGCCGCGGCCGATCGCCGCGACGATGCCGGCCGGGATGCCAATCGCGAGCGCGATCGCGAACGCCAGCAGCGCGAGCTCGAGCGTCACCGGCAGCTTCTGCGCGATGAGTGCGCGCACCGGCTCCTGGCTGCGCACCGATTCGCCGAGATCGCCCTGCAGCACGCCGCCGACCCAGTGCGCGTAACGCAGCGGCAGCGGCTCGTCCAGGTGCAGCTTGACGCGCAGGTAGGCGACGACCGTCGGGTCCTGGTCCTCGCCGGCGAGGATCTTCGCCGGGTCGCCGGGCAGCAGCTGCTGCAGCCCGAAGATCAGCATCGACACCAGCACCAGCGTCGGCACGATCGAGGCGAGGCGCCTGACGAGGTACTCGAACATCGCGGGTCGGGGCTCGGGGCGGCCGGGTCGCCGGGCTCAGGGCGCCAGCTTCAGGCCGGCCACGCGCAGCAGGCCGTCGGGCACGTTGCGCACGCCCGCCAGCTTGGCGTTGTAGGCCCAGAGCCAGTTGCGGTGGTACAGGTAGATGATCGGGCGGTCCTTCAGCACGCGCGCAGCGATCTGCTCGAACACCTTCTTGCGCGCCGCCGGTTCGCGCAGTTCGCGCGACTGGGTCAGCAGCTTGTCGGTCTCGGCGTCGCAGTAGCCGGCGTAGTTCAGCGGCTGCTTGCAGGCGTCGAAGCTGAACAGGTTGCCGTCCGGGTCGGCGCGCCCGCTCCAGGCCAGCACATAGGCCTCGAAGTCACCCTTGTCGGCCATGTTCAGCGAGGTCGCGAACTCGGTGGCCTGGATCTTGACGTCGAAGCCGGCTTCGCGCGCCATCGCCTGCACGACCAGCGCCAGGCGCTGCGCGTCCGAGGTGGTCGCCGTCACCAGCGTGAAGCTCGGGTTCGGCACGCCGGCCTCCTTCAGCAGCGCCTTGGCGCGTGCGATGTCGCGCTTGGGCACCGGCACGTTCTTCGCGTAGTAGGGGTTGCTCGGCGCGACCCACTGGTTGCCCACGGTCGCCTCGCCGTCCATCACCACCTGGGCCAGCCCCTGGCGGTCGAGCGACAGCTCGAAGGCCTCGCGCACACGCGCATCGCGGCCGAGCGGGTTCTTCTTCGCCTGCTCGCTCTTGCCGACGTTGATCGTGATGCCCTGGTAGCCGATCTCGGTGATGCGCGAGGTCTTCAGCTTCTTGTCGG
>JAYSLR010000022.1:0-3430 GCA_043725365.1 Rhizobacter sp.
CCTGACGCACTTCCAGCACCTGTTTTCGGGCTCGGGCTACGCCGCCGGCTACTACGTCTACCTGTGGGCCGAGGTGCTCGACGCCGACGGCTACGACGCATTCCGGGAGGCCGGCAGCCCGTTCGACCCGGCGGTGGCGCGGCGCCTGCGCGAGTTCATCTACTCGACCGGCAACTCGATCGAGCCGGCCGCGGCGTACCGGGCGTTTCGCGGCCGTGGCCCGACCGTCGAGCCGATGCTCAAGCAGCGCGGCCTGGTGCCGCAGGGTCAGTGATCCGCTGAGGCCGGGAACCGGCGGTCGAGCGCGTCCAGGAAGGGCTTGAACTTGATCGGCTTGGTCCAGTAGTCGTCGAAGCCCGCGGCCAGGCCGCGCTCGATGTCGTCGGGCATCGCGTTCGCCGACAGCGCAATGCACGGGATGCCCGCGGTCTCGGGGTGGGCGCGCATCTGGCGCAGCACCTCGAAGCCGTCGAAATCGGGCAGCTGCATGTCGATCAGCACCAGGTCCGGCCGCAGCGCCCGGGCGCGCGCGATGCCGGCCGCGCCGGTGCCCTCGGAGGCGATGCGCAGGCCCGCCAGGCTCTTGACGAGCTCCTCGACCAGCAGCACGTTGACGCTGTTGTCTTCGATGTAGAGCAACTGGCCGGTGCGCGCGCGCACCGCGTCCACGCGCGCTGGCGCGGGTGCGGATGCGGTCGCGTCGGCTTGCGCCACGCGCGGCAGCGTGAACTCGACCACGGTGCCGCGCCCGACGACGCTGGAAACGCCGACCTGGCCACGCATGTTCTCGACCAGGGTCTTGACGATCGTCAGCCCGATGCCGGAGCCCTCGATCCCGTCGGCCTCGGCACCCAGGCGGTTGAAGGGTTCGAACAGCTGGGCGAGCTGCTCGGGCCGCAGGCCGTGGCCGGTGTCGCGCACGCGCAGGCGCACCTGCAGGCCGTCGACCACGGCGTCGACCACCACCTGACCGTCGCTGCGGTTGTACTTGATCGCGTTCGTCAGCAGGTTCTGGAGCACCTGGTGCAGCCGGGCCGGGTCGGCATGCACGACGCCGGCGAGCGTGCCGCTGTGCACCGTCACGCGCCGCGCCGCGGCGAGCTCGGCGACCGCGGGCAGGGCCCGCGCCACCGCGGCCGCGACCGGCACCGCCTGCAGGTCGAGCTGGAGCATGCCCCCCTGCAGGCTCGACAGATCCAGCACGTCGTCGATCAGCCTCAGCAGGTGTTCGCCTGCCGCGCGGATGTACTCGAGCCGCTCGGTCCGGGTGCGCTCCGGCGGCAGGTGTCGTGCCTCGAGCTGCAGCAACTGCGTGAAGCCGAGCACCGCGTTCAGCGGCGTGCGCAGCTCATGGCTCATGCGCGACAGGAACTGCGACTTGGCCTGGCTCTCGCGCTCCGCCAGCAGCGCCTGCTGGCGCGCGAGTTCGGCGCTCTTGGCCTCGGTCACGTCCCAGTTGACGCCGACGCGCTTGAGCACCTTGCCGCTCGCGTCGCGCAGCGCCGCCGAGCGCGACGCGAGCCAGCGGTAGCTGCCGTCGGGCAGGCGCACGCGGAACTCGTAGGCCGTCGGCGCCATCGCGAGATCGAAGTCGCCGGACGCATCGAGGTTGACGGCCAGGTCGTCGGGGTGGACCAGGGCCAGCCGCTCGGCGCGGTCGAGAGCGAACGGGCGCGGCTCCAGGCCGCGCAGCCGGAACATCTGCTCGTCCCAATGCGCCGGGCCGTCGGAGCCGTCGCGCTCCCAGGTGCCGATGCCGGCGTGGCGCGCGATCAGCGCCGCCCGTTCGCTGATCGCGTGCAGCGCGGCCTGGGCCTCGTGGCGATCGGTCACGTCCATCGCAATGCCGAACACGCGCAGCGCGGCGGGATCGCTGCGGTCGATGTCGGCGCGCAGCACCATCCAACGCACGGTGCCGTCGCGCCTGAGCGAACGGAATTCCAGCTCGAGCGCGCCCTGCGCGCCGTGCAGGTACTGGCGCGCCGTCTGGCCGACGCGCGCGCGGTCGTCGACGTGCACGCAGCGCTGGATCCACTCGGTCAGTACCGGGGCCCGCGGCTCGCCGACCATGTCGAACAGCTCGAACATCTGCGCGTTCCATTCGCTGTGCATCGAGCCGATCTCGGTGGCCCAGATGCCCACACGCGCTGCCCGCGCCGCGCCTTCGAGGCGCTGCGACAGCTGTTCGGCGCGGCGCGAGCGCTCGACCTGCTCGGTCACGTCGAGCGAGACGCCGACGAAGGCCCGCGCCTCGCCCGCCGCGTCGCGCTCGACGACGCGGCGCACGAGCATGCGCCGCCACGAACCGTCGGGCCGGCGGTGGCGGGTCTCGACGTCGACGGGCCCGTCGGTGCGCAGCGCCTGCGCCGACGCGTCCTCCAGCTTGTGCCGGTCTTCCGGGTGGGTGTATTCGCGTGCCTCGGCGATCGGCAGGCCGTCGCCGCGGTACGGGATGCCCAGCACCTTGAAGCCGTGCTCGTTGTAGTAGACGCGGCCGGTCTTCAGGTCGTAGCGCCAGAGCACGATGTCGGCGAGTTCGGCAGCGATGCGCAACTGCGCCGTGGCGTTGTCGAGCGAGCGCGCGAGCTCATAGACCTCGGTGTCGTCGACCATGATGCCGATGGTGCGGTCGGGCAGGCCCTGCGCCGAGTTCTTCACTTCCCATTGCGAGTGGATGCGGCGCACGCTGCCATCGGGCTGCAGCACGCGGTAGCGCTGCGCGTAGCGGCCGGCGCGGCGTGTCGACTCGAGGTACATCGAGGTCCGGTCGTCGGGGTGGATGCGCGCGGCGGCGCGCGGGTAGTCCGGGGTGCCGTCGGCCGGGTCCATGCCCCAGAAGCCGAACACGTGGCGATCCCAGCGGCCTTCACCGGACGGGATCTGCCGCTCCCAGACGCCCAGGCGGCCGAATTCCTGCGCGACCTCGAGAAGTTCGGACAAGTGCTGCGCCCGCGCGGCGAGCTCGTGGCGGGCGGTGGTGTCGGACAGCGTCCACAGTCGCTCTTCACCGAGCGCCGTGACGCGCACGTCGACCCACAGCGTTGCGCCCGATGCGCTGCGCAATGCCAGCTCGAGATCCGCTGCGCAGCCCGAGTCCAGCGCCGCCGTCAGCGCCTGCCGCGGCGCACCGGAGCGCCAGTCGGCCGGTGCCAGGCTCGCGAGTTCGGCGGCCACACCGATGCCGCTGGCCTGCGCGAACGCCGGGTTGCACCATCGCACGCGACCGGCCGCGTCGGTCAGCGCGAGCAGGTCGCGGCTTTGCGCCAGCCAGGCGCTCAGCAGTTCCGCGCCGGGCGCGGCGGCGGTCAACGGTGGATCGATGGATGGGCTCATGGGCGCTGCCGGACGCACCGCCGCAGTGGGCGCCGCGGGTCAAGGGCCTGCGCAGTCTAGCCCCGGCGGCAGCGTCGAGATGCGCCGATCAGCGCCG
>JAYSLR010000023.1:0-21042 GCA_043725365.1 Rhizobacter sp.
CGCCGGCACGATCCGCGACAGCGGCGACGCGCTGCTGACGATCATCAACGACATCCTCGACTTCTCGAAGATCGAGGCGGGGCGGATGGACATCGAGGCCCATCCGTTCGATGTGCGCGACTGCGTCGAGTCGGCACTCGACCTGATCGGCGCGCGCGCGGCCGAGAAGCACCTCGATGTCGCCTACCTGTTCGACGGCGAGGTGCCGGTCGCCGTCGACGGCGATGTGACCCGGCTGCGCCAGATCCTGCTGAACCTGCTGGCCAACGCGGTCAAGTTCACCGAGGCCGGCGAGGTCGTCGTCACCGTCGGCGTGCACGAGGCCGAGGGCGGCGTCGAGCTGAGCTTCGCGGTGCGCGACACTGGCATCGGCCTGTCGGCTCAGGGCATGAGCCGGCTGTTCCAGAGCTTCAGCCAGGCCGATTCGTCGACGACGCGCAAGTACGGCGGCACCGGCCTGGGGCTGGCGATCAGCAAGCGCCTGGCGGAGCTGATGGGCGGCACGATGTGGGTCGAGAGCGCGGGGCTCGGAACGGGCTCGACCTTCCACTTCACGATCGTCGCGCCGCGCGCCGAATCGCCGCAGGCGCATCGGCGCGACTTCATCGGCCAGCAGCCGGCGCTCACCGGCAAGCGCGTGCTGGTGGTCGACGACAACGCGACCAACCGCAAGGTGCTGGCGCTGCAGACCGCCAAGTGGGGCATGCAGGTGCGCGACACCGAGTCGCCCGCCGAGGCGCTGCGCTGGCTCGCCGCCGAGGCCCGCCCGGTCGAGCGCTTCGACGTCGCGATCGTCGACATGCACATGCCCGAGATGGACGGCCTGGCACTCGCCGCGCAACTGCGCGCGCTGCGCCCGACGCTGCCGCTGGTGCTGTTCAGCTCGCTCGGCCGGCGCGAGGCCGGTGACACCGGGGGCCTGTTCAGCGCCTACCTGACCAAGCCGCTGCGCCAGAGCCAGCTGTTCGACACGCTGGTCGGCCTGCTCGCGCACGAGGCGCTGCCGCAGGCGGCGCAGCCCAGGGCCAAGCCGAGCATGGACCCGGGCATGGCGGCGCGCCACCCGCTGCGCATCCTGCTCGCCGAAGACAACGTCGTGAACCAGAAGCTGGCAATGCGGCTGCTGCAGCAGATGGGCTACCGTGCCGACCTGGCGAGCAACGGCCTGGAGGCGATCGAGTGCGTCGAGCGCCAGCCCTACGACGTGGTGCTGATGGACGTGCAGATGCCCGAGATGGACGGCCTGGAGGCGACGCGCGCGATCTGCGCGAAGATGCCGAGGACGCAGCGCCCGCGCATCGTCGCGATGACCGCCAACGCGATGCAGGGGGACCGCGAGATGTGCCTGGACGCGGGCATGGACGACTACCTGACCAAGCCGATCCGCGTCGAGCAACTGGTCGAAGCATTGAACGGCGTGCCTGCACGCAAGGACCGATGAGATGAACGACGAGATGAAGCACCGCCCGATCGACGCCGCCGCGTTCGCCGAACTCGAGACCTCCGCCGGCGCGGAATTCGCGCGCGAGCTGATCGCCACGTTCCTCGAGGAGGCGCCGACCATGCTGGCCGAGTTGCGCGCCGCGTTCGCGGCGGGCCAGGCCGACGTCTTCCGCCGCTCGGCCCATTCGCTCAAGTCGAACAGCCTCACCTTCGGCGCGCACGCGCTGGCGGCGCAGGCGCGCGAGCTGGAGCTGCAGGGCCTGCCGGCGGACGCGACCGCGCTCGACCGCCTCGAAGCCGAGTACGCGCGCACCGCGGCGGCCCTGACGGAACTGCGCCATGGTTGACCTGCGCAGCGCCCCGGCCCGGCTGCTGGTGGCCGACGACAACAAGGTCAACCGGCTGCTGCTGACCCGCAGCCTCGAGCTGCAGGGCCATCGGGTGGCGTGTGCCGAGAACGGACGCGTCGCGCTCGAGATGCTGCGCGGCGAGGTCTTCGACCTGCTGCTGCTGGACATCGAGATGCCGGAGATGGACGGCTTCCAGGTCCTCGAGCAACTCTTCGCCGACCGGCGCCTGCGCGACCTGCCGGTGATCGTGACCTCGTCGCTCGAAGGCATCGCGAACCTGGTGCGCTGCATCGAGCTCGGCGCCGAAGACTACCTGGGCAAGCCGGTGAATCCGGTGCTTTTGCGCGCGCGCATCGGGGCGAGCCTGGAGAAGAAGCGCCTGCGCGACCAGCAGAAGGAACTGGTGCGCCGCTTCGCGACCCCCGAAGTCGCGCAGGACCTGCAGGACTCGGGCTTCGCGCTCGGTGGCCGGCGCCTGGACGGCACGGTGATGTTCTCGGACATCCGCGGCTTCACCGCGCTGGTCGAGTCGCAGCCGCCCGAGGAGACGATCGAACTGCTCAACACCTACTACACGCTGATGTTCGACGCGATCAGCGGCCACGGCGGCGTCGTCAACCAGATGATCGGCGATGGGCTGATGGCGATCTTCGGGGCGCCGATGCCGCTGCCCGACCATGCCGGCGCCGCGGTGCGCGCGGCGCTCGACATGATCGAGATGATCGAGCTGCTGAACGCCGAGCGCGCTGCCGAAGGCAAGCGCGAGATCCGGATCGGCGTCGGCATCGCCAGCGGCGAGATGGTGGCCGGCTACACCGGCACGCAGCAGCGCGCCACCTACACCTGCATCGGCGACACGGTCAACCTCGCGGCGCGGTTGGAGGCCCACACCAAGGTCGCGCAGCGCGCGATCCTGATCGACGCCGCGACGCGCACGGCGCTGGGCGAGCGCCACGCCTGCGAAGCACTCGGCGAAGCGCTGTTCCACGGCAAGGCGGCGCCGGTCGAGGTGTTCGCCGTGACGCTGCCCGGACCCGATTGAGGCCGGTCGCATCGATCGTCGCAGACGCGTGCCGCCGCGGCACGCTACGCTTGCCCACCACCCCACACTTCCGGATGCCCCCATGCTGCACCCCCAAGCCCGCGCCCTGCTCGACCTGATCGAGCAGCGCCAGATCCCGCCGACCCACACGCTGAGCGTCGCCGACGCGCGCGCCTACTACCGCGACCGGCGCGCGGTCACGCAGCCGGTGCCGCCCGAGGTCGCGCAGGTGCGCGAGCTGCAGGCGAGCGGCCCGCATGGCGCGATCCCGCTGCGTTCGTACCGACCACGGGGCAGCGCCTCGACCGACGTGCTGCCGGTGCTCGTCTACTTCCACGGCGGCGGCTGGGTGATCGGCGACCTCGACACGCACGACACGCTGTGCCGCGAACTCGCGAACGGCGCCGGCTGCGCGGTGGTCGCGGTCGACTACCGGATGGGGCCGGAGCACCGCTTCCCCGCCGCCGTGGACGACTGCATCGCCGCGACGCGCTGGGTGCACGCGCACGCCGCCGAGTTGCACGTCGATGCCGCGCGGCTCGCGGTCGGCGGCGACAGCGCCGGCGGCAACCTCGCCGCGGTGGTCGCACTCGCTGCCCGCGACGCCGGCGATCTGCCGATCGCGTTCCAGCTGCTGATCTACCCGGCGACCGACGCGCACCGCAGCCATCCCTCGCACACCGAGAACGGCGAGGGCTACCTGCTGACCCGCGACACGATGACGTACTTCAGCGACCACTACCTTCCCCATCGCCGCGACTACGACGACTGGCGCGCCTCGCCCTTGCTGCACGAAGACCTCGCGAAGCTGCCGCCGGCGCTGGTGCTGACCGCCGGCTACGACCCGCTGCGCGACGAGGGCCGTGCCTACGCCGAGCGCCTCACTGCGGCCGGCAACCGCGCCAGCGATGTCTGCTTCGGGCGCCAGATCCACGGCTTCATCCTGATGGGCAAGGTGCTCGACGAGGCGAACGCCGCGGTCGCGCTGTGCGCCGCCGAGTTGCGGCGCGCGCTCGGCGCTGCGGCCTGAGCGGCGGCCTGTGCACAATCCGGCGTCGAGGTGCGCGCCGCCGCCGCACACAAGCGCGACAGCGGCGGACATGTTCGGCAACGAACAGACAGAGCCGATTCACGGCGCGAGCATCACCGAACAAAACTTCACACTCGCCCCGAACCCAGCCTTGATGTTCGTCAAGTTCGGTCGCGCGGATGCGGAGCCTGATGTCACTCATCGCCAGGAGGGGTACTTGATGATCAGTTCAACGAATCCGCGCAGCGCCGACCGCCAGCGCACATTGCCCGCGCTGCTGTGGCTGATGCTTCTGTCCTTGCTGCTGGCGCTCCCGCCGGGCACCGCGCAGGCCATTCCCGCGTTCAATCGGCAGACCGGCCAGAACTGCGTGGCCTGCCACGCCGGCGGCCAGTTCCCCGAGCTGACCCCGTACGGCAGACTGTTCAAGATGACCGGCTACACCATCGGCCAGCGCGCCGTGCCGATCTCCGCGATGGTGCTTGCCAGCCTGTCCAAGGTGGCCAACACGTCGAAGAGCGCCGATCCGTCGGCCGACTTCCAGAAGAACGACTCGGCCATCCTCGCCACGGCCAGCCTGCTGATGGGTGGCAAGGTAACGGACAACATCGGCGCGTTCGCGCAGGTGACCTACGACCGGTACGCGACACAGTCGCCCGATGGTCAGTTCCACGGGCACAGCAACGCCGACAACATCGACATCCGCTACGCGGACCGCTTCATCGGCGACAAGCAGGACCTGATCTTCGGCATCAGCGCCAACAACAACCCGTCGGTCTCCGACCCCTGGAACACGGCGGCCGCGTGGATGCAGTACGTTCCCGTGCCGAGCCCGACCAGCAGTCGCTTCATCGACGGCAACGCGCCCTATCCGGGCTACGGGGCGGGCGGCAACATCGCCGGGCTGACCGCCTATGCATTCTGGAACCAGTCGATCTACGTCGAGCTGGGTGGGTACGGAAGCTCGCGAGGCCTCACGTCCTTCATGAGCGCGGGCATCGATGCGGCCGACAAGACCCGGCTGCGGGGCATCAACCCCTACTGGCGCCTGGCCTACAGCCACGCGTGGGGCCCGCACAACCTGATGGTGGGCACCTCCGGCATGTTCGCGCGCGTCTATGACGACCCGCTGGACACGTCGGACCCGGCGAGCCTCCATCATTTCAGGGATCTCGCGGTCGATGCCCAGTACCAGTACCTGCTGGACCCGCATTCGGTGACGGCGCAACTCGTCTACACGAGCAACCGGCACCGCTATCCGGATGCGCAGGCGGGCCTGTCCGTGCCGTTCGTCGATGCGGCCGGGAACGCACTGGCCAACACCAATGCATCGGACACGAACCACCTGCTGCGGGCCAAGCTCACCTATGTGTACCAGGCCAAGTACGGCGGCAGCATCGGGCTGTTCAACCTCACGGGCAGCACCAACACCGCCTACCTCACGGCCGGTCTCGACCCGGGCAGCCTGACCGTCAATCCCGACCCTGAGGCGCAGGCCCCGTCGGTCCAGCAGGTGGACGGCAACCGGACCGGGAGCCCCGCCACCCGCGGAATGACCCTCGAGGCCTTCTGGACGCCGATCCAGTATCTGCGGATAGGGGCCCAGTACACCGCGTACAGCAAGTTCAACGGCGCGTCGCACAACTACGATGGCTTCGGCCGCAATGCGAGCGACAACAACACGCTGTTCATCTACACCTGGCTTGCATACTGAGCAATGCCGACGAACCGACCACGGGAGAGTGAAATGAAGTCGCTGGGCCTAACGATCCTGGTTGTCGCGGCGGCCGTGACGGCCGGCTGTGCGAATTCCGAGCGCTCGCGCGACATCGGCAATCCGAATATCTCCGGCACGACGCTCGCGCAGCAGGTCTGCTCGAACTGCCACGGTGTCACGGGCAGCGCGGTGTCGCCCAACTTTCCGAACCTCGCGGGGCAGACGGAACCCTACATCACGGCGCAGCTGACCGTCTTCAAGAGCCACGGGCGGCACGATCCGGCCGGCTTCGAGTACATGTGGGGCCTGAGCCGCAGCCTGACCGACGATCAGATGAAGGGGCTGGCCGCGTACTACGCCCGGCAGACGCTCGCGCCCCAGCCGGTGGAAGGCGATCGGACACGCATTGCCGCGGGCAAGAGCCTCTTCGAAGGCGGCGTGCCGGACCAGGGTATCCCAGCGTGCGCCAGTTGCCACGGCGCCACCGCGCAGGGCAATGCCGCGTTCCCTCGCCTTGCCGGCCAGCACGCCGACTACATCGTCAAGCAATTGCTGGTGTTCCAGCGTACCGACGAGCGCCCGGAGGGCAGCGTCATGAAGGTCGTGGCGCACAACCTGACGCCTCAGAACATCAACGACGTGGCCAGCTATCTCCAGGCCTTGCCGAGCCTCTAGGGTCGGCCAGGCAGCGCCGCTGCTCGGCCGCTCATGACGCGCCGGGCGTCGACCGTTGCCGTTGCCGGGACCGCCACGCGCCGAACAGCACCAGCAAGCCCGGTAGCAGGATCGCACCCCAGATGATCTTGTCCAGGTGCTCCTTGACCCAGGGGATGTTGCCGAACAGGTAGCCGGCCAGCGTCACGCCGCCGACCCACAGCACGGCGCCGACGATGTCGAACATCGTGAAGCGGCGGCGCGTCATCTGCGCGACGCCGGCGACGAAGGGCGCGAAGGTGCGCAGGAACGGCATGAAGCGCGCCGCGATGATGGTCACGCCGCCGTACTTCTCGTAGAACGCGTGCGCCTGGTTGAAAGCGGCCTTGTTGAAGAAGCGCGAGTTCTCCCACTTGAACACGCGCGGGCCGAAGTGGCGGCCGATCGCGTAGTTGCTCTGGTTGCCCAGGATCGCCGCGGCGATCAGCAGCGCGATCACCAGCGGCAGGTTCATCAGCCCGGCACCGCACAGCGCGCCGACGACGAACAGCAGCGAGTCGCCGGGCAGGAACGGCATCACGACGACGCCGGTCTCGATGAAGATGATCAGGAACAGCAGCGCGTAGACCCAGGCGCCGTAGGCCTCGACGAAGCTGCGCAGGTGCACGTCGACGTGCAGGATGAACTCGAGCAGGGTCTGAAGGATTTCCATGCGGCGCGATTATCGGTGCCGCACCGCTGGGCCGGCCGGCCGAGGGTCAGCCCGGCGCGCCGAGCGCCTCGACCTGATCCAGCCACGCCGCCACCACGGCCGGGAACGGCGCGCCGCCGGACGCGGAGCGCCAGCGCCGGCGCAGCTGGTTCGCGCTGGCCAGCAGGTTCCAGCGCAGCTCGCCGTTCAGCGCCCACAGCTCGGCACGCAGCTGCGCGTCGGCCTCGCCGGCCGCGCCGATGAAGGCCAGATGCTCGGGCGTGATGCCGGCTTCGAACAGCATGCGCTGCAGCGAACCCGCCTGGTCGGCCATCGACTTGATCACCGCCCGCCCGGCCGGCGCCAGCGTCGGTGTGCACGCCTGTGCGGCCGCATGCCACTGGTTCAGCAAGTCGGCCAGCGCGCGCAGCCGACCGACCGAGTCGGCGACCGTCGCATCGACATCGTCGCCGGCCCGCGGCAACGCGCGCAGCAGGCGGTGGATCGACGGCACCAGGGCGGGGTCGTAGCGCCGTGCGCCGATGCGCAGCAGCAGCGAGACCCGCAGCTCGGGCCGCTCGCGCTCGCCGTCGAACATCGCGGTGACGACCTCGCACAGCGACAACAGCCGGCCGAGCGGGCTGATCGCGTCGCCGGCCAGGCCGCGCGGGTAGCCCGAGCCATCGAGCCGCTCGTGGTGCTCGAGGATCGCGCGCCCGACCTGCGACGGGTACTCGTGGAAGCGTGCGATCAGCATCGAGCCCGTCAGCGGATGCGCATAGAGCGGCCGCCGCTCGTCGCCGCTGAGGCGGTTGCCGGCCTCGAGCAATTCGGCCGCGATGTGCAGCATGCCCAGGTCGTGCAGCAGCCCGGCGCTGGCCGCGACCGTCATGTCGTGGATCGGCGCCCCGCCCTCGCGCACCAGGTGCGCGCACAGCAGCGCCATCAGCACGCTGTGCTCGAACTGCGCGGGCCGGGTCTCGCGCGCGAGCGTCAGGTGCAAGGCGACCGGTCGCGGCAGCGGGATCGCCTCGATCGATTGCAGCAGCATGTCGCGCACGCGCCCGGGCGGCCCCATCAGCGCGAAGAACGGCCAGCGCGCCAGCGCGGCCTCGGCGGCCTGGCGCAGCAGCGCGCCGGTGACACTCGGCTCGCTGTCCACGCTCTCGTCCAGCGGCGTCGCCAGGCGATGCGAGAGCAGCCGGTCGTACAGCCGCGCGTCGACCTGCACGCCGCCCTCGAGCAGCTTGATGCCGTGGTGGTTGTAGATCGCGCGCGAGGTCACCACCGGGCGCTGCTGCGCGAGCTGGCTGACCGCGCGCAGGAATCCGGGGCTCTCGGCGGCGCTCGAGCTGCTTTGTTCCATGGGGCTCCGACGTGACTGCTGCCCGATTGTGGCCGCAGACCGGCGCGGCCCGATCCGCCGATCAGGCGCGGCAAGACTCGCCAATTCCCGGGCCGGCGCTGCGGCACGAGCGCGGTTTCTACAATGCGCCGATGAATGCCGTCCTCCAGAACGCCGCACGCCGCCCGATCCGCGAGCTGCCCGACGAACTCGTCAGCCAGATCGCCGCCGGCGAGGTCGTCGAGCGGCCCGCGTCGGTGGTGCGCGAGCTGGTCGACAACGCGCTCGACGCCGGCGCCACCGAGATCGCGGTGAAGCTGATCGGCGGCGGCATCCGCGCGGTCGTCGTCGAGGACGACGGCACTGGCATTCCGGCCGACGAGCTGGCCCTCGCGCTGCGCCGCCACGCGACCAGCAAGATCAGCTCGCTGCACGAACTCGAAGGCGTCGCGACGATGGGATTTCGCGGCGAGGCCCTGGCCGCGATCGCGTCGATCGCCGAGGTCTCGATCGCCAGTCGCACCCCCGAGGCGGCGCACGCGCAGCGCCTGGACGCACGCTCCGGCGAGCTCGTGCCGGCCGCGCGCGGCGTCGGCACCAGCGTCGAGGTGCGCGAGCTGTTCTTCTCGACGCCGGCGCGGCGCAAGTTCCTGAAGACCGAGGCGACCGAGTTCGCGCACTGCCTCGAGGCGGTGCGGCGTCATGCGCTGGCGCGGCCCGAGGTCGGCTTCACCGTCTGGCACGACGGCAAGCTCGGCGCCCAGTGGCGCCGCGCGAGCCCCGAGCAGCGCGTGATCGACGTGCTCGGCCACGAGTTCGTCGGCCAGAGCCGCGAACTGGCGATCGAATCGGGCGTGCTGCGCATCGGCGGGCGCACCGGCACGCCCGAGGCGGCGCGAGCGCGCGCCGACCAGCAGTACGTCTATGTCAACGGCCGCTTCGTGCGCGACAAGCTGATCGCGCACGGCGTGCGCTCCGCCTACGAGGACGTGCTGCACGGCGGGCGCCAGCCGGCCTACGTGCTGTTCATCGAGATCGCGCCGGACCGTGTCGACGTCAACGTGCACCCGACCAAGGTCGAGGTGCGCTTTCGCGATTCACGCGAGGTGCATCAGGCGGTGCGGCGCGCGGTCGAGACGGCGCTCGCGATCCCGCGCGCCGGGTCCGCGCCGGCCGAGCCGGCGGGCAGCAGCCCGATCGCGCCCGGATGGCGCCCCTACGACCCCGCGCAGCAAGGCTCGCTCGGCCTGCAGCCGCTCGCCACGCTGCACGCGCAGGAGCTGCCGGCGCGCTGGAACGGCGAGCCCGCGCCGGCACCGGCGGTCCTGGGCACGGGCGATTCGGCGGCCACGGCGGCCGAGGCCGGCACCTGGCCGCTCGGCAAGGCGATCGCGCAGATCGCCGGCACCTTCGTGCTGGCCGAGAACGCGCAGGGGCTGGTGATCGTCGACATGCACGCGGCGCACGAGCGCATCGTCTACGAGCGCCTGAAGGCCAGCCTCGCGGCGCGCGGCGGCGCCGCGATCGACGCGCAGCCGCTGCTGATCCCGGCGAGTTTCAAGGCCACGCCGCAGGAGATCGCGACCGCCGAGGCGCAGGCCGACAACCTGCGCGCGCTCGGCCTCGACGTGTCGCCGCTGTCGGCGAGCGTGCTGGCGGTGCGCTCGCACCCGGCCGCACTGGCCGGCGGCGACGTCATCGAACTGGCGCGCAGCGTGCTCGCCGAGCTCGCGCAGTTCGGTGCCAGCGGCGTGATCGAGCGCGCGCAGCACGAGATCCTGTCGACGATGGCCTGCCACGGCGCGGTGCGCGCGAACCGCCAGCTGACGCTGGCCGAGATGAACGCGCTGCTGCGCGACATGGAGGCCACCGACCGCGCCGACCAGTGCAACCACGGCCGGCCGACCTGGCGCCAGATCACACTGAAGGAGCTCGACGGCCTGTTCTGGCGCGGGCGCTGAACGCCGCGGGCCGCACCGATGCAGCCGCGCTCCAGTCCATGAAGTGGGGCTGGCCGCCGGTGACCGCGCCGACCGCGCAGCGTTTCGATTGCGCCGACTTCCTTGTCGAAGCCGGCTTCACTCCTCTTCGGGGTCGCGGTATTCCTTGGGCAGGTGGTGCGCAATGCCCTTGTGGCAATCGATGCAGGTCTTTCCAGCCGCCTTGCCTTCCATGTGCTTCTTGTAGACGGAGGGCTTCTGCACCTCGGGGCTCATGGCATCGAAGTTGTGGCAATTGCGGCATTCGCGCGAACCCGAGGCCTGCATGCGCGCCCACTCGTGCGTGGCCAGCGCCATTCGCTTCGCTTCGAACTTTTCCTTGGTGTCGATGCTGCCGGTCAGCTTGCCCCAGACCTCGAAGCTGGCCTGGGTCTTGCGCACCAGCTTGTGGGTCCAGTCCTTGGGCACGTGGCAGTCGGAGCAGATCGCACGCACGCCGGTGCGGTTGGCATAGTGCACCGTCTGCTTGTACTCCTGGTAGACGTTGTCGCGCATCTCGTGGCAGGAGATGCAGAACTCCAGCGTATTCGTCGCCTCCATGCCCGTGTTGAAGCCGCCCCAGAAGATGATGCCGCCGAAGAATCCGACGAACAGCAGGCCCAGCAGCGAATACTTGGCGCTCGGACGGCGCAGCGTGGCCCAGCAACGCCTCAGGAAGCCGGGTGGATGGTCGGGGGGCATGGAGATCCTCGCTTCGATGTGAAGTGCGTGCGCCAGGTCAGCGGAACGTGTACAGGTACGACAGCGTGATCGTGTGCACGGTGAAGCTGGGCGACAGTTCGCTGGTGGGCAGCACGCCGGCCAGGCCGCCGTACTGCAGGCCGTCGTACGACCAGTCGTTGGACGTCATGTGCTGGTAGCGGTAGCCGATGCGCACCGCCGACGTCGTGGACAGCGCGTACCGGCCGGCCAGCTTCAGATCGACCGTGTTCGTCGTGACCACCGGGAGCGCCGAGGCGGCGACGAAGTACGCTGCGTAGGTCTGGCCCGAGACGGCGGCCAATGGGTTGTTGACGTAGTTGCCGCCGGCCGGGTCGTTCGTCGTGCGCGCGCGGCTGAACGCGGCACTGCCGCTCAGGTCGAGCTTGCCGCCGAACAAGCCCTTGTGCGTGTAGCCGGCGCCGAGCGTGTCGACCTTGTCGCGCATGTCGGCGCTCCAGTTCAGGCACGGGTCGATCTTGTTGTTCGCATTGCGCGTCGCGATCGTCGCGAAGCAGCCCCCAGAGATCGCGGTGAGCCCGCTCACAGCCGTCGCGGTGCTGTTGGCCGTGAAGCTGTTGCCCGCGCTCTGGCTGCGCTGCTCTTCGCGGCTGTAGAACGCGGTCACGTTCGCGCGCTCGCTGATCGCGAAGCCGCCGTCCAGGTTGATCGCGTGGCTGCGCGCCTTCTGCAGCCCGTAGACCGAGTTCGAGTAGTCGTCCTGGTTGGCGTCGACGCCGAGTTGCAGGCTGATGCGGTCCGAGGCCTGCCACTCGACCGATGCGCGCAGCTTGTCGCGGGTGCGGTCGGCCATGTTGAAGCGGCGCATCCCCGGCAACTCGCTGATGCGATTCTGATTGGCGTAGAGCGAGTTCGACAGGGCGTTGTTGTTCGCGAAGAAGAACGCCGCCGCGCTACCGGCAACGGCCGCCGGACTCAGGCCCGTCACCGGCCCGTAGCCGGTCCAGCCGTTCGCCAGCATCGTGCCGTACGCGGTGCTGCCGCCCGGAGCACCGGTCGGCGAGAGGGCCGCAGCCGGCACCAGCGCGAGCCACGCGTCCTCGTTGTAGTCGACGGTTCGCGAGGAGTGCGCCGCGCCGACACGGGCGCTCAGCGTGTCCCAGGCGTTCCCGCGCCATTCGAGCCGCAACGTGTTCTCGCGGGTCTTCGAGGCGTCCGCGCAGTCGATCCAGCTGCCGGTGCAGTAGCGGTCGATCGTCTGCCCCTCGTAGCCGGCCTTCAGCGCCTGGCCGCGCGTGAGCTGATAGTCCGCGTCCAGGTTCAGCTGGTTGATCCGCTTGCTGTAGGGCCGGTTGGCATTGATGTTCGAGTTGCTGCCCAATCCGGGGAAGTAGCCGGCGAACACCGAGGTGCCCGACTTCGCCTCGCCGGCGTCGTAGAAGCCGTAGGTGTTCACCGCGCTGCGGTTGTCGCGGTCGTCGAACTTGTAGGCCCCGCTCACGCTCAGGTCCTTGATCGGGCGCGAGCTCAGCTTCAGGTTCAGCGACTTGGTCACCACCAGCCCACTCATGGAACTGACCGGAACGAGCGGCGTGTAGGCCGCGGTGAGGAACGCGTCGTCCTGCGTGTTCCGCGCATACGAGCCGCTGGCCACCAGGCGCGTGCTCGGCGTGAATGCATAGCTGCCGGTCAGGTTGAACTGATGAAACTGGTTCGTCGGGGCCGTGCTCATCGTCTGCGCATTGCCGGGCAGCGCCCAGTTCGACCACGTCGTCGAGGGCACGTTGTTGGTGAACAGCGAGCCGTAGTAGCCGCCCTGCAAGCTCAGCTTGCCCGATCGGTACTGCAGGCCGAAGTTGACCTGCTCCGTGCTCTGGTCGATCAGGTCCGGGATGATGGTCGAGATGTCACCGCCGGTGGCACGCGTGACGGTGCCCATCGGCTTCAGACCGTTCTTGTCCTCGTGCCGAAAGCTCGCGCTGATCTCCCACTGCCGATCCAGTGCGTAGACCATCCCGACGTCGTAGGCGGTTCGCTTCATGTACAGGTTGACGTTGTGGAAGGCCGGCAGGTCGGCGGCCTGGATCGCGGCGGCCGTGGCGAGCTGGGCAGCGGTCGGCGCGGTGAGCACCCCGCTGACCAGCGCGCTCGACGAGGTCACCGCCGGCGACAGGCCGCGCGCGTTCGCGGCGCTGCTGCTCACGCGAGGCACCAGCGGGACGAGCCAGTTGCCCGGCAGGGTCAGGACGTTGCTGCCGGCGCCGATCAGCGGGGTCTGGTAGCTGTCGGAGCGGTTGCGCAGCAGTTCGTCGTAGCCGAGGTGCAACTTGTACGTGCCCTGCAGGCTGTAGTCGATGCCGATCTCGCGATTCTCGGTGCCCAGGTTCCGACCCGAGAAGCGGAAGCGACCCGCGTCGTCGCTCCCGTACTCGCCGTTCTTGCGCACGTCGACATTGCCGATCAGGTAGGCGCCGCGGTGCGACAGGCCGGTGTACTCGTTGGCCTTGTACGAGCCGCTGCTGAGGCTGCCGACGCCGACCTCGATGCTGTTGGTCGGCTGGACCAGTTCGGCCACGGCCGGGTCGAGAGGCTCCGCGGCATTCGCGGCCGGCCCCAGCGCCATCGCGAGAAGTGCGCCCTGCACGGCGACGAGCGAGGCACGAAGCGGGAAGATCCTTCTTGGCGAGTTCGACATGACGCCCTCCGATGTGTTGTTGTGCTCAGCGCTGGAACTTGGAGCCGGCCGGGTGGTTGGACCCGTGGACCAGCACGTGGCAGTTCAGGCAGGCCCGCGCCGTGGTCTGCGCGCGAGCGGCGGCGTTGGCCAGCGGGTTGACGCCATTCACCGTCGTCAGGTTGCCGGCCTGCAGGTTGGCACCGCTGTTGAGTTGCGCGCCGTGATCGCCGCTGTGGCATTCCTGGCACAGCCAGGGCACGCGCGCCTTCAGCAGCGGCGAGTTGGTCGAGCCGTGCGGCGTATGGCAGTTGGTGCAGTCGTCGACGACCGGGCTGTGCTCCCACAGGAACGGTCCGCGCTTCTCCGCGTGGCAGGTGTAGCAGGTCTCGTTGACGGAGTTCTTCGCCAGCAGCTTGGGGCCGGTCGAGCCGTGCGGGTTGTGGCAGTCGGAGCAGGCCATCTTGCCGGCGTCCAGCGGGTGCGTCGAGAAGCGGTGCGTCTGGGCGCGCTCGGTCTTGTGGCACGCGAAGCAGACCTCGGGCTGCGTGACCTTGGTCAGCACCGGATCGGCCTTCACGTGCACGCTGTGGCACGACGAACACGGGATGTCCCGGCTCTGGTGCTGGCTGCCATCCCAGTGGGTGCGCTTGCCGTCGCGGTGGCAGGCAATGCAGGTCTCGGACTGCGTCAGCGCCGGCGACGGCGGGTAGGCACCGCCCTTGGCCTTGAACAGAACGTCCGGCGCGGGCCGGCTCGCGTTGCCGGGCCCCTTGCCACCCGCGACGTGCTCCTTGCTGGCACCGTGGCACGAGGTGCACTTCGGCGCCGCCGCGTCGGCGCGGTTGCCGTGCTTCGTCTGGTAGATCGACAGGACCGGGCGGGCTTCGGACTCGTCGTGGCAGCGCGTGCAGACCGCATCCTGCTTGAGCGCGTCGTTCGCGACGGACTCCGTGATGCTGGGCAGCGGTGCGTCGGCGGCTCGACTCGGCCCGAAGACCAGCAGGCCTCCCAGAAGCAACGCTGCACCGACGATTCGTGACACGGTCTTCATATCGCTTCCCTCGATTCCGGCCGGTGGTGGCCGGCTCTTTGTGGCGTGACGTCGGGCTGGCGGGTTCAGGGGCCCAATCCGGCGAACCTCACTGGGCAAGAATCCAGTTCACGAGGTTCTTGATTTCGGCCTCGTCCTTGGTCTTGATGATCTTGTGGTCCTCTTCGTGACCATCCGGGAACTTCGCCTTCTCGCCACTGGTGAGGTGATGCACCAGGCGCGCTTCGGCATCGCTCTTGCCCTTGTATTTCGCGGCGGTCTCTGCGAACGAGGGGCCGTCCTTCTTCTTGGTGATGCTGTGGCACTTGAAGCAGTTGTTCTGGCGCGCCAGGGCCTCGGCGGCCGCGGCATCGGGCGCGGCGTGAGCGGGTAGCGCCAGCGCGATCGCGGCACAGGCCAGGGCACCCTTCAGGGTGCCGAGGAATGACGAAGAGCTGATCATGGTGCGTCTCTCTTTACGGAATCGATGGCCGCCATGGGTATGTCGTATTGCGGCGGTGTGTCTTCACGTTAACTTTCATGTCGGTGTGTTGGCTTAAGCTCTTACTAAGAATCACGATCGACTTGAGCCATCGCAAATCCTGAGCAGACCGATTTCGTCGGGGCTTGCCGGGGTGGACTGACGACCAGTGGCCCGGTCGCCACGGTGTCGGCTCCGACGCCCCGGACTTGATCGGTATCAAGGGTTGGCGGACCGCGGGCCGACAGCATCCGGTTACCAGAACGGCGCACACCCGCTGTTCATCTCCGGAGCGCCCTCACCGATGAAGCCCGCCACAGCGCGCGAACCTGCCCGCCCCCTCGACGATTCGGGCGTGCTGGCGGCACGTACGCTGGCCTGCCGGCGCGGTCGCCGAATGCTTTTTCGCGGTCTGGATGCACGGTTCGAACGCGGCAGCGTGACCTGGCTGCGCGGGAGGAACGGCTGTGGCAAGACCAGCCTGCTGCGCATCCTCGCCGGCCTGTCGCAGGCGGCCGAAGGCACGGTCAGCTGGGAGGGCGTCGAACTGCGGCGTGCTGGCGTGCCGGCCAGGCGGGGCCTGGTCTACATCGGCCATGCGAACGCGCTGAAGGACGACCTCACGCTCGCCGAGGCGGTCGCGTTTCTGGCGACGCTGGCGGGTTTGGACGATGCAGCGGGCCGTGCGCGCCGGGCGCTCGAGCGGTTCACCCTGGCTTCGCACCGGGATGCGCCGGTACGGACCTTGTCGCAGGGTCAGCGCCGCCGTGGCGCGCTGGCCCGTCTGGCGCTCGATGATGCGCCGCGAACCTGGCTTCTCGACGAACCGCTCGACGCGCTCGACGCCCAGAGCGTGGACCTGCTGACCGCGGTGATCGAATCGCACTGCGCGCGCGGCGGCACGGCGCTGCTCACCAGCCACCAGCCGATCAGCCTCGCCGGCATGCGCGAGCTCGATCTCGAGGCCTGGCGTGTGGCATGAGCGGCCTGCTCCTTTCGGTCGCGCACCGCGATCTGCTGCTGGCTCGGCGGCGCCGGGTCGAGGCGCTGTTGCCGCTCGGATTCTTCGTGCTGGCCGCGGCGCTGTTCCCGCTGGGCGTGGGGCCCGAGCCACAGATGCTGCGCGAGATCGCTCCGGGCGTGGTGTGGGTGTGCGCGCTGCTCGCGGCGATGCTGTCGGTGACGCAGATGTTCGCCAGCGACCATCAGGATGGCTCGCTGGAGCAGATGCTGCAATCGCCGCAGCCCCTGGTGACCCTGGTGATGGGCAAGGTGCTGGCGCACTGGCTGTCGGCGAGCCTGCCGCTGGTGCTGGTGTCGCCGCTGATCGGCCTGATGTTCGGCATGAGCGCCGCGGCCATCGGCACGCTCGCGCTCACGTTGCTGCTGGGCACGCCGATCCTGAGCCTGCTCGGCGCGGTCGGTGCGGCCCTGACGCTGGGCCTGCGCAGCGGATCGGCCCTGGTCTTCCTGCTGGTGCTGCCGCTGACCGTGCCGACGCTGATCTTCGGCACCGCCGCGGTCGGGGCGGTGGAGGCCGGATTGTCGGCGCAGCCGCATCTGTCGGTGCTGCTGGCGCTGCTCATCCTCACGGGGCTCGGCGCGCCGCCGGCCACTGCCGCGGCGCTGCGCATCTCGCTGGATTGATTCGAACCACGGCATGACCACGCACACCCTGCCACGGACCTGGACGACCTACGCCGCGCCGTCGCGCTTCTACGCCCTTGCCGATGCGTTCATACCCTGGCTCTGGGCCGTGGCCGCGACGTTCGCCGCGGCCGGCCTGTGGGTCGGCTTCGCGATCGCGCCCACCGATTTCCAGCAGGGTGACGCGTACCGCATCATCTTCATCCACGTCCCTGCGGCGTGGATGTCGATGGTGATCTATCTCGCGATGGCGTTCTGGGCCGCCTGGGGCTGGATGCTCAACGCCCGCATGGCCTCGATGTACGCGCGCGCGCTCGCACCGACCGGCGCGCTGTTCACGCTGATCGCACTGTGGACCGGCGCGCTGTGGGGCAAGCCCACCTGGGGCGCCTGGTGGGTGTGGGATGCGCGCCTGACGTCCGAGTTCATCCTGCTGCTGCTGTACCTCGGCTACATCGCGCTGACCGAGGCGATCGACGACGCGCGGCGCGCGGCGCACGCGGGCGCGCTGCTGGCGCTGGTGGGCGCGGTGAACATCCCGGTCATCTACTTCTCGGTGCGCTGGTGGAACACGCTTCACCAGGGCGCGACGATCAGCATGACCGCCGCACCCAAGATGGCCTCGACGATGCTGACCGCGATGGCCCTGATGACGATCAGCTTCTGGGCCTACAGCTTTGCGGTGGCGTTCACGCGGGCCTGTGCCGTCGTGCTCGAGCAGGAATCGGAGACCGCCTGGGTCCAGGCGCTCGCCAACGGAGCGGACAAGCAATGAACTGGAACTCGTGGGATGAATTCTTCCGCATGGGCGGCTACGGCCTGTACGTCTGGGGGGCGTACGCCGTGACGCTGTTGCTGATGGTGGCCGAAGGCGCTCTGACGAGCCGCCACCGGCGCCGCGCCCTCGCCGACGCGCTCCAGGGTGACCGGCCATGAAGCCGCGCCACCGACGCGCCGTGATCGCGCTGGGCGTGCTGGCTGCGGTCGGCATCGCGGTCGGGCTGATTCTCAATGCCTTCAACAGCAACCTGGTCTTCTTCTACACGCCGTCGCAGGTGGCGGACCGAGAGGCACCACAGGGACGCTCGTTCCGCATCGGCGGGCTGGTGCAGAGCGGCAGCGTCGTGCGTGACGGCGTCAGCGTGCGCTTTCTGGTCACCGACACGGCGAAGTCGATGACGGTGCGATACGAGGGTGTGCTGCCCGACCTGTTCAAGGAGGGCAGGGGTGTCGTGGCACAAGGCCAGATCGGTCCCGACGGCGTGTTCGTGGCGCGCGAGGTGCTGGCCAAGCACGACGAGAACTACATGCCGCCCGAAGCGGCCGAGGCGCTGCGGCGCGCCGGCAAGACGAAGCAGCGCATGGCCGGCACGCTGGCCGGCGGGAGCGACAAATGATTCCCGAACTCGGCCACCTGCTGCTGATCCTCGCGCTCGCCGTGGCGCTCATTCAAGGCGTCCTGCCGCTGATCGGCGCACATCGCGACCGCGCGGACTGGATGGCACTTGCGCGGCCCGCCACCGTCGTGCAGGCGCTGCTGGTGATCGCGGCGATGGTCTGTCTCGCCGCCTCGTTCGTGCGCAACGACTTCTCGGTGCTGTACGTCGCCTCGAACTCGAACTCGGCGCTGCCGCTGCACTACCGCATCGCCGCAGTGTGGGGCGGCCACGAAGGCTCGATGCTGTTGTGGGTGCTGATGCTCGACCTCTGGAGCATCGCGGTCGCCCGCTTCAGCCGCGCGATGCCGCCGAGCTTCGTCGCGCGCGTGCTGGCGGTGATGGGGCTGCTCGCCGCGGGCTTCCTGCTGTTCATGTTGCTGACGTCGAATCCGTTCGACCGCCTGCTGCCCGCGGCCGCCGACGGGCGTGACCTGAACCCGCTGCTGCAGGACCCGGGCATGGTCGCGCACCCGCCGATGCTGTACATGGGCTACGTCGGCTTCTCGGTGGCCTTCGCGTTCGCGATCGCGGCGCTGCTCGGCGGCAAGCTCGATGCGGCCTGGGCGCGCTGGACCCGTCCCTGGACCACGGCGGCCTGGACGTTTCTGACCTTCGGCATCGGGCTGGGCAGCTGGTGGGCCTACAACGAGCTCGGCTGGGGCGGCTGGTGGTTCTGGGATCCGGTCGAGAACGCGTCGTTCATGCCGTGGCTGGCCGGCACCGCGCTGATCCACTCGCTGGCGGTGACCGAGAAGCGCGGCAGCTTCAAGGGCTGGACCGTGCTGCTCGCCGTGCTGGCGTTTTCGCTGTCGCTGATGGGCACTTTTCTCGTGCGCTCGGGCGTGCTGTCGTCGGTTCACGCCTTTGCGACGGATCCGCGCCGCGGGCTCTTCATCCTGGCGTTCCTGGTCCTGGTGATCGGCAGTTCGTTGCTGCTGTTCGCCTGGCGCGTGCCCAAGGTCGGCCTGGGCCAGCGCTTCGGTCTGCTGTCGCGCGAGTCGCTGCTGCTCGCCAACAACATGCTTCTCGCCGTGGCCTGCGCCGCGATACTGCTCGGCACGCTGTATCCGCTGTTTCTCGATGCGCTGGGGCTGGGCAAGATCTCTGTCGGTCCGCCGTACTTCGACAAGGTGTTCGGCCTGCTGATGGCGCCGCTCGTGCTCGTGATGGGCATCGGCCCGCTGGCCCGCTGGAAGCAGGACGAGCCAGCGCCGCTCGCCCGGCGCCTGCGCTGGGCGGCACCGGGCGCCCTGGGTGCCGCCTTGCTGGTCGGCGCACTCGCCGGGCGCATCTCGCTGGCGACCACCGGTGGCCTGGCGATGGCGTTCTGGATCGTCGCGTCGCTGATGGTCGACCTCCAGCAGCGCCTGTGGCCGCCGGGCGGCTCGGTGCGACAGATCGCCGGTCGAGCGCGCCAGCTGCCGCGCGCGATGGTGGGCATGGTGGCCGCACACCTGGGGGTGGCCGCCTTCGCGTTCGGTGTCGCGATGGTCAAGACCTACGAGACCGAACGCGACGTGAAGATGGGCCCGGGTGACACCACCGAGATCGCCGGCTACCGCTTCCGGATGGTCTCGGTGCGCGACGTGCAAGGCCCGAACTACATGGCCACGCAGGGCCTGATGGAGGTGTCGCGCGACGGCCGGGTGATTGCCACGCTGCGACCCGAGAAGCGCATCTATCGCGTCCAGCAGAACCCGATGACCGAGGCGGCGGTCGACAGCAACCCGCTGCGCGACCTGTACGTCTCGATGGGCGAGCGCCTGCCGGGCGGCGACTGGGTCGTGCGCGTGCAGTACAAGCCCTTCATCGTCTGGATCTGGGGCGGCTGCCTGCTGATGATGCTGGGCGGTGGCGTCGCGGCATCCGACCGGCGCTACCGCAGCCGGCGCGTCGCGACGGCCGATGTGGCGGCGTCGCCGCTGGAGGCAGCTGCATGAATCGCTACCTCTGGCCGCTCGCGATCTTCCTCGCGATGGCCGGCTTCCTGGCCGTCGGGCTGCGGCTCGATCCACGCGAGGTGCCCTCGCCGCTGATCGACAAGCCGGCCCCCGCGTTTCGCCTGCCCGTGCTCGCGCGGCCGCAGCAATCGCTGCAGAAGCAGGACATGGCCGGCAAGGTGTGGATGCTGAACGTCTGGGCCTCGTGGTGCGAGGCGTGCCGCGAGGAGCACCCCGCGCTCGTGGAGTTCGCGCGTCGCGGGTTGGTGCCGATCTACGGCCTCGACTACAAGGACGAGCGCGCCGCTGCCGCCGACTGGCTGAGGCAGCGCGGCGATCCGTATGCCGATTCGCTGTTCGATCACGACGGGCGCGTCGGCATCGACTACGGCGTCTACGGTGTTCCCGAGACCTTCCTGATCGACCGCGCGGGCGTGATTCGCTACAAGCACATCGGACCACTCACGCCCGAGATCCTGCGCGACCAGATCGAACCGTTGCTGAGGCGCCTGAATGGTTGATCGTCTCGCCCTCTTGCTGTGTTTGCTGCTGCTGGCGATCGAGCCGGCGTGGTCTCGCGACGCGCCCCCGGTGGCGGCCGACCCCCGGATCGAGGCGCGGATGATGGATATCGCGGGCGAACTGCGCTGCCTGGTCTGCCAGAACCAGACGATCGCCGACTCGCACGCGGACCTGGCCGTCGATCTGCGCCAGCAGATGCGCGAAATGCTCGCGCGCGGCATGGACGAGGCGCAGATCCGCACCTACATGACCGACCGCTACGGCGAATTCGTGCTCTACAAGCCGCCCTTCAACGCCAGTACCGCGCCGCTGTGGCTCGGCCCCTTCGTGCTCGTGGCCGTTGCCCTCGGCACGCTGTTCGTGGTGCTGCGCCG
>JAYSLR010000024.1:0-10326 GCA_043725365.1 Rhizobacter sp.
AAGAGCCTGAACAGCGAACTCGAAGTCGTCGAAGGCATGCAGTTCGACCGCGGCTACCTGTCGCCCTACTTCATCAACAACCCGGAAAAGCAGACCGCGGTTCTGGACAACCCGTTCGTGCTGCTGTTCGACAAGAAGATCAGCAACATCCGCGACTTGCTGCCCACGCTGGAGCAGGTGGCCAAGTCGGGCCGTCCGCTGCTGATCGTAGCCGAAGAAGTCGAAGGCGAAGCATTGGCGACGCTGGTCGTGAACACGATTCGCGGCATCCTGAAGGTCGTGGCCGTCAAGGCGCCGGGCTTCGGCGACCGCCGCAAGGCGATGCTCGAGGACATCGCGATCCTGACCGGTGGCAAGGTCATCGCCGAAGAAGTCGGCCTGACGCTCGAGAAGGTCACGCTGGCCGATCTGGGCCAGGCCAAGCGCGTCGAAGTGGGCAAGGAAAACACCACGATCATCGACGGTTCGGGCGCGGCAGGCGACATCGAAGCGCGCGTCAAGCAAGTGCGCGTTCAGATCGAAGAAGCCACCAGCGACTACGACCGTGAAAAGCTGCAAGAGCGCGTGGCCAAGCTCGCCGGCGGTGTTGCCGTGATCAAGGTCGGCGCGGCGACCGAAGTCGAGATGAAGGAAAAGAAGGCCCGCGTCGAAGATGCGCTGCACGCCACGCGTGCGGCCGTCGAAGAAGGCATCGTGGCCGGTGGTGGCGTCGCGCTGCTGCGCGCCAAGCAGGCCGCGGGCGTGATCAAGGGCGACAACCCGGATCAGGAAGCCGGCATCAAGCTGGTGCTGAAGGCGATCGAATCGCCGCTGCGCGAGATCGTCTTCAACGCCGGCGGCGAAGCCAGCGTGGTCGTCGCGGCGGTGTTGGCCGGCAAGGGCAACTACGGCTTCAACGCGGCCAACGACACCTATGGCGACATGATCGAAATGGGCATCCTGGACCCGACCAAGGTGACGCGCACGGCGCTGCAGAACGCAGCCTCGGTCGCCTCGCTGATGCTGACCACCGAAGCGATGATCGCCGAGGCACCGAAGGAAGAATCGGCTGGCGGCGGCGGCATGGGCGGCGGCATGGGCGGCATGGGCGGGATGGACATGTAATTCCCGGCCCACGGCCAACGACAAAGGGCTGCCTCGGCAGCCCTTTTTTCATGCATGTACCGGGCGCCTCAGGCAGCGAGATGCCGTTCGATCTCGGCGGCGATCAACTTCGGGCGCTCGTGAATGATCCAGTGCGTCGCACCGGGCACGCGCACCAGCCGCATGGCGGGCACGAACGCATCGAGCCCATCGATCAGCGCGACCGGCAAGGCCATGTCGTCCTCGGCCCAGATCACAAGAGTCGGCCGCTTGACGGTCACGAACTCGGGTGTGAACGCGATCTTCATCACCGACTGATCCTGCGGCGTCGGCGGGCGCAGCGGCGACGCGCGGTAGTAGTTGCAGCCACCCGTCAGACCAGCGCTCCAGATCGCCCGGTACTGATCGCGCACCGGCTCGGTCAGCCAGCCACCGCCCTCGCGCGCCGGGTCGGTCGCACCCATGTTCGTGAACATCGGCCACAGGCGCGCAAAGTCGTTCTCGGCCAGCAGCTTCTCGGCATCGGGCCGGCACAGGAAGTTCATGTAGGCGCTCGCGGCCTGCTGCTGCGGGCTGTGCTGCAGCTCGCGCAGAAAGGTCGCCGGGTGCGGCGAATTGACGATGACCAGGCGTTTCAGCAGATCCGGCCGCAGCGCCGCCAGCGTCCAGGCGACCGCGCCGCCCCAGTCGTGCGCGACCAGTGCCTCGATCGGGCCGCCGCCGAGCTGGGCGATCAAGGCCTCGATATCGGCCATCAGGTGCTTGACGCGGTACTGCTCGGCCTGCGCCGGCGCCGATGACGGGCCGAACCCGCGCAGGTTCGGCGCGACGCAGCGGTAGCGCTCGCCGAAGTGCTCGAGGAGTTCGTCCCAGACGAACGCGGCCTCCGGGAAGCCGTGCAGGAAGATCATCAGCGGCGCGCCGGCGCGGCCGCTGGCGCGGCAATTCAGCGTGATGCCGTGCGGCAGCGCGGCGTCGAAGGTCTGGATCATCGGTGTCTCCTCCAGCAGGCAGTATCGGCCGATCGAAGCGGGCGCCACGTCACCCGCGGGACACGCGAGCTCAGCCGTGGACCCAGCCGTAAAGCACCTTGGCCGCGTCGTCGACGCCAGACTTCTTCAGCGCCGAGAACAGCGCCACCGCGACGTCGGCCTCGTCCGTCGTGATCTCGCCGAGCAGCGCCTGCGCCTGCGCCAGTGCGGCGCTGGCCTCGGTGCGGTTCAGCTTGTCGGACTTGGTCAGCAGCACCAGCAGCTTGACCGAGCCGTTGCCCACGCGCGGCGCGACGAAGCTCATCAGCTGCTGGTCGAGGTCGGTGAATCCCAGGCGCGAATCGACCATCAGCACCACACCGACGAGGCTGCGCCGCACGTCGAGGTAGTCGGCCATCACCTTCTGCCAGCGCAGCTTGGCGCCGCGCGCGACCGCGGCGTAGCCATAACCGGGAAGGTCGGCGAACAGCGCGTTCGGCACCATCTTCGGCCCCAGGTCGAACAGGTTGATGTGCTGGGTGCGGCCGGGCGTCTTCGACGCGAACGCAAGCCGCTTCTGCTGCGTCAGCGTGTTGATCGCGGTCGATTTGCCGGCGTTCGAGCGGCCGACGAAGGCGATCTCGGGCAGCTCGGTCTGCGGCAGCTGGTCGAGCTGGCTGGCCGTCGTGCGGAAGCGCGCGGTGTGCGCCCAACCGAGGGCGCGCTTGGCTTCGTCGACGGGGGCAACAGGCGTCGGTTCGGATTTGTTTTGCTCGGCCATGGAGTCGCCCAAAGCCATCATTGTAAAATCACCGGGTTTTGCACAAGAAACCGCTGCGCTCATGAAGTCTGTTGCCTCCGCCCTTGCCTCCCTGCTGCTCGCCGCCTGCGCCTGCGCAGCCTTCGCGCAAGAGGCCAAACCCGCCGCCAAAGTTGCCACCGCGCCCGATCTGGCCAAGGGCCAGGCCACCTCGACCAACGTGTGCGCGGCCTGCCACACGAACGACGGTTCGCGGGGCAGCCCGGCGAACCCGATCCTGCAGGGCCAGCACCCGGAGTACCTGGTCAAGCAGCTGACCGAGTTCAAGTCGGGCAAGCGCCAGAATGCCGTGATGTCGGGCATGGCCGCCACGCTCAGCGAAGACGACATGAGGAACGTCGCTGCGTTCTACGCCAGCAAGCACGCCAAGCCCGGCTTCGCGAAGAACAAGGCCACGGTCGAGCTCGGCGAGAAGATTTACCGCGGCGGGATCGCCGATCGCAGCATCCCGGCCTGCGCCGGCTGCCACAGCCCGGACGGCGCCGGCATTCCGGCCCAGTATCCGCGCCTGGCTGGCCAGCACGCCGACTACACCGAGGCCCAACTCGTCGCCTTTCGCGGCGGCGTGCGCAAGAACAGCGTGCCGATGACGGGCGTGGCCGCCAAGCTGAACGACGGCGAGATCAAGGCTGTCGCCGATTACATCGCCGGTTTGCACTGAACGGTTCGCGCTGCCGCGCCTGAGGGGCCGTTCGTTAACCGGCCTTTGCAATGACGCCGCAGCCCGCACGGGCGCCCCGCCCCGGATAATCCGCCCATGACCACCACCGCTGGCATCGAAGTGCGCGCACAGTCGCGCTGGGTGCGCGAGTGCGTCGAGCTGGTGTCGTCGATGCGCTTCTCGATCTCGCTGCTGACGGTGATCTGCATCGCCTCGGTCATCGGCACCGTCGTCAAGCAGCACGAGCCCTACGGCAACTACGTCAACCAGTTCGGGCCGTTCTGGGCCGCGCTGTTCTCGCGGGTCGGGCTGTTCAGCGTCTACAGCGTCTGGTGGTTCCTGCTGATCCTGGCGTTCCTGGTCACCTCGACCAGCCTGTGCATCGCGCGCAACGTGCCGAAGATCATCCACGACCTGCGCACCTACAAGGAGCAGGTGCGTGTACAGGCGCTGGCTTCATTCCATCACCGCGGCCAGGCCGAACTCTCCGAGTCGCGCGACCGGGCCTTCGAACGCATCAGTGCACTGCTGGTGCACGGCGGCTGGAAGGCGAAGGTCCAGGTCCGCAAGGATGGTGAAAGAGAGATCGGCACGATGATCGCCGCGCGGCGCGGCGCCGCCAACAAGCTCGGCTACATCGCCGCGCATTCGGCGATCGTGCTGGTCTGCGTCGGCGGGCTGCTCGACGGCGACCTGATCGTGCGCGCGCAGATGGCGCTGCAGGGCAAGAGCACCTACACCGGCGGCGGCCTGATGAAGGACGTGCCCGACCGCTATCGCCTCGGCCCCGACACGCCGACCTTCCGCGCGAACCTGCTGGTGCCCGAGGGCTCGAAATCGGGCACCGCGGTGATCAGCATGCAAGACGGCGTCGTGCTGCAGGACCTGCCGTTCGACGTCGAGCTGAAGAAATTCATCGTCGACTACTACGACACCGGCATGCCCAAGCTGTTCGCGAGCGAGATCGTGATCCACGATCGCGACACCGGCGCGGCGATCCCGGCCACGGTCAAGGTCAACGAGCCGGCCTTCCACCGTGGCGTCGCGATCTACCAGAGCAGCTTCGACGACGGCGGCTCGTCGCTGAAGCTGCGCGGCCTGCCGATGAGCGCCGGCGGAAAGCCCTTCGAGGTCGACGGCGTGGTCGGCGGCAGCACGCAGATCAGCAACGGCGACGCGAAGATGACGCTCGAGTTCACCGGGCTGCGCGTCATCAACGTCGAGAACCTCGGCGGCAACGCCGGGGCAGGAGGCCCGACCGACGTGCGCAAGGTCGATCTGGTCAGCACCTTCCAGGACCACCTCGGGTCCGGCGCCAAGGGCATCGGGAAGAAGGAACTGCGCAACGTCGGCCCGTCGGTCAGCTACAAGCTGCGCGACCCCGCGGGCCAGGCGCGCGAGTTCAACAACTACATGCTGCCGGTCGTGCTCGACGGTCAGCGCGTGTTCCTGGCCGGCGCGCGCGACAAGCCCGATCAGGAGATGCGCTACCTGCGCATCCCCGCCGACGACAAGGACAGCATCGACGGCTGGGCCCGGCTGCGCGCCGGCTTGCTCGATCCGGCGCTGCGCGCCAAGGCGGCGGCGCGCTACGTCGCCCGCGCGACGCCCGTCGACAAGCCCGAGATGGCCGCGCAGCTCGCGACCACCGCGAACTCGGCACTGAGCCTGTTCGCCGGTGCCGATCCGGTGCGACCGAAGGATCAGGCCGATCCCGGCAAACCGCGCGGCGGCCTGCAGGCCATCTCCGACTTCATCGAAGCCAGCGTGCCCCAGGCCGACCGCAGCCGGATCTCGGACGTCCTGCTGCGAATCCTGAACGGCAGCCTGTTCGAACTGCTGAACCTCACGCGCGAGGACGCCGGCCTGCCCGCGCTGCAGCCCGACGACAAGACGCAGGCCTTCATGACGCAATCGGTGCTGTCGCTGTCGGACAGCTTCTTCTACCCCGCGCCGGTGCTGTTCGAACTCGCCGACTTCAAGCAGGTGCAGGCCAGCGTGTTCCAGGTCGCGCGCGCGCCGGGCAAGACGCTGGTGTACCTGGGCGCGGTGCTGCTCATCGTGGGGGTGTTCGCGATGCTCTACATTCGCGAGCGGCGGCTGTGGATCTGGCTCGCTCCGAGCGGATCCGGAACCAAGATCACCACCGCGATGTCCACCACGCGCCGCACGCTGGACGCCGATGCCGAGTTCGAGCAACTGAAGCGGCAGATCCTGAAGGAAACGCCATGAACACCACCACGCTGAAGACGATGACCCTGGGCCGCCCGTCCGGCCCGCTCGGCTTCTTCTCGGGCCGCTCGCTGTTCGATTGGCTGTTCGCCGCACTGGTGCTGAGCGGCGGCGCGTATGCGTTCTCGCGCTATGCGGGGGCGATGGATTACTACGAGAAGCTGATCCTGAGCGCCGCGCTGCCGGTCGCGATCCTGCTGGGCTGGTTCTGGGGCTCGCTGCGCGTGCTGATGCTGGGCGTCGCGGCGGCGGCACTGTTCGCGATCAGCCTGTACAACCGCCAGATGGACGGCTTCGGCGCCGACCTCGCGCAGGGCGACAAGGTCTTCATGTTGAAGTACTTTCTGTCGAGCCAGAGCGCGATCATGTGGATGTGCGTGCTGTTCTTCATGAGCACCGCGTTCTACTGGATCGGCTTCGCGGCCAAGACCGAGAACAACACCGCGGTGCGCATCGGCTCGGGGCTGGCCTGGGCGGCCGTCTTCATGGCGCTCACCGGCACGATGGTGCGCTGGTTCGAGAGCCACCAGATCGGGCCCGACATCGGCCACATTCCGGTGTCCAACCTGTACGAGGTGTTCGTGCTGTTCTGCTGGCTGACCTCGCTCTTCTACCTGTACTACGAGCAGCATTACAAGATCAAGTCGCTGGGCGCGTTCGTGCTGCTGGTGGTCAGCAGCGCGGTCGGCTTCCTGATCTGGTACACGGTCGCGCGCGGCGCAAGCGAGATCCAGCCGCTGGTGCCTGCCCTGCAGAGCTGGTGGATGAAGCTGCACGTGCCGGCCAACTTCATCGGCTACGGCAGTTTCGCGCTGTCGGCGGCGGTGGCGCTGGCCTACGTGCTGAAGAACTCGACGACGCGCGCGCTGTGGATCGGCCTGCTCGGCGTGCCTGGGGTCGTCATCGCGCTGCCGCTGCTTGGCTTCGCGCTGTTCGGCGGGCTCTCGCCGGAGGGCATGGGTTCGGTCGCGAAGGCCGGCCGCATGGTGGTCGGCACGATGGCGTTCTTCGCGTTCACGATCCTGGCGCGGCAGTGGATCAACGCGCGCACCCCCAGCGCCGAGATCGCCGACGACCTGATGTACAAGTCGATCGCGGTCGGTTTCGCGTTCTTCACGATCGCAACCATCCTCGGCGCGTTCTGGGCCGCCGAAGCGTGGGGCGGCTACTGGAGCTGGGACCCGAAGGAGACCTGGGCGCTGATCGTCTGGCTCAACTACGCGGCCTGGCTGCACATGCGACTCATGAAGGGTTTGCGCGGCAACGTGTCGGCCTGGTGGGCGCTGACCGGGCTGGTGGTGACAAGCTTCGCATTCCTCGGCGTGAACATGTTCCTGTCGGGACTGCACTCGTACGGCGAACTGTGAGCTGATCGGTCGGCCTCGCTGCCGCGGCGAGAATGTAAGAAGCCCCGTCGCGCGGCGACGAACCTGCAAGACCCGAGCGAGCATCGCCATGCATCTTCCGCGCGACCCAGGTTTCGATCCGATCGACGCTTCCGAGATCACGTCCCGTGCGAGCTACGAGCGCCGGCGCGAACTGCTGAAGCTGCTGGCCACGGGCGTGGCCGGCGCGACGCTGGCGGTCTGGGCGTCGCGCTCCGCGCACGCGCAGAGCGCACGCCCCGGCAAGCTGCCGCCGTTGCCCGGCGCGCGCACCACGATCTCCGGCGGCGTGACGATGGAGAAACCCAGCGCCTACGTTGATGCGACCGGCTACAACAACTTCTACGAGTTCGGTACCGACAAGGGCGACCCGGCGCAGAACGCACACACGCTGAAGACACGGCCCTGGACCGTCGCGATCGAAGGCGAGGTGAAGAAGCCGAGGGTCTACGACATCGACGAGTTGCTGAAGCTCGCGCCGATGGAGGAGCGCGTCTACCGGCTGCGCTGCGTCGAGGGCTGGTCGATGGTGATCCCCTGGGTCGGCTACTCGCTGGCCGAACTGATCCGAAGGGTCGAGCCCACCGGCAATGCGAAGTACGTCGAGTTCGTGACGCTGGCCGACCCGAAGACGATGCCCTTCGTCGGCTCTCGCGCGCTCGACTGGCCGTATGTCGAAGGGCTTCGCCTGGACGAGGCGATGCATCCGCTGACCCTGCTCGCGTTCGGCATGTACGGCGAGGTGCTGCCGAACCAGAACGGCGCGCCGGTGCGCGCGGTCGTGCCCTGGAAGTACGGCTTCAAGAGCGGGAAGTCGATCGTGAAGATCCGCTTCACCGAGAAGCAGCCCACGACGAGCTGGGTCAAGAGCGCGGCGCAGGAGTACGGCTTCTACTCGAACGTGAACCCCGAGGTCGACCACCCGCGCTGGAGCCAGGCGACCGAGCGCCGTATCGGCGAAGACGGCCTCTTCGCAAAGAAGCGCCCGACGCTGATGTTCAACGGCTACGGGCCGCAGGTCGCCTCGCTGTACGCGGGGATGGACCTGAAGAAGAACTTCTGAGCGTCAACGCCGCGGGCCTGTCTCGTGGACCGAACCACCACCGTGCTCACGGCTGCCGCGCCGCATGCGGCCCGGTCCAGGCCGCCGTTGCTGCGACCCGCCGCCAAGGCGGTGCTGTTCGTGGCGTGCCTGCTGCCCTTCGCGTGGCTGCTGCGGGGCGCGATCCTGAGCACGTTGGGCCAGGACGTGCTCGGGGCGAATCCTGCCGAGGCGTTGATCCGCTCGACCGGCGACTGGACACTGCGCTTCCTGTGCATCACGCTGGTGGTCACGCCGCTGCGCCGGCTCACCGGTCAACCGGCGCTCGCGCGCTTTCGCCGCATGCTGGGGCTGTTCACCTTCTTCTACGGCTGCGTGCACTTCCTCTGCTACAGCTGGCTCGACATGGGTCTGGTGTGGGGCGACATCCTGCGCGACATCGCGAAACGCCCGTTCATCCTCGTCGGCACGGGCGCGCTGCTGCTGATGCTGCCGCTGGCAACGACCTCGTTCAACCGCGCGATCAGGGCGCTCGGGGCGACACGCTGGCGGGCGCTGCACCGCGCCGTCTACGCGGTGGTGCTGCTCGGCCTGCTGCACTTCTTCTGGATGCGCTCGGCCAAGAGCAACTACGCCGAGGTCGCGGTCTACGCGGCGATCATCGGGCTGCTGCTCGGCTGGCGCGTGCTGGACAGCGCACGCTCGGCGCGCCGCCGGGTGGCGTGACCCCTCAAGCTCGCGCGATCGTGCCGGCGCCCGCTGCGGGCATCAGCAACACGTCCACGCCGTAAAGCCGCGCCAGCGCCGCCAGCTTCGTGGGCGCGCCGCGCAACTCGAAGGGCTTGCCGGCGGCCTGTGCCGAGCGCTGGCATTCGAGCAGCACGGCCAGCGCCGACGAGTCGAAGCGCTGCAGGTTCGACGCGTCGACCACCACCGCGGCCGCCTTGTCCTGCGCCTTCAGCGCCTGCATCAGCAGACGCCGCGTGTCGTTCGCCTCGGAGGCGGTGACGTTGGCCGGCAGCAGCAACATCACGCGATCAGCTCTTCGCGGCGCCAGCCGACTTGTTGCGCGCCTCGAGCTTGCCGATCAGGCCGTCGATACCGCTGTTGGTGATCTCCTGCGAGAAACTGTTGCGGTAGTTCTCGACGAGCCACACGCCGAGCACGTTGACGTCGTAGATCTTCCAGCCGCCGGCCTCCTGCGCGAGCCTGTAGTCGAGCTGGATCGGGTCGCCGCGACCCTTGACCTCGGTCTTCACGACGACCTCCTTGTCGGTCGGCGCGTTGCGCATCGGCTTGAGTTCGACGGTCTGGTCCTGTACCTGTGCCAGCGCGCCCGCATAGGTGCGAACCAGGAGCAGCTTGAACTGATCCTGAAGGCGCTTCTGCTGCTCGGGCGTGGCCGTGCGCCAATAGCGACCGACCGCAGACGCGGTCATGCGGTGGAAGTCGACATACGGCATGACCTTGATGTCGACCAGCGCGATGATCTTCTGCACATCGCCCTGCTTGATCGACTTGTCGGCTTTCAGCGACTCGAGCACATCGGTCGAGACTTCCTTGATCAGCGCGTCGGGCGCCTTGTCGGCCTGCGCCAGCGCGAGCGCGCAGGTCACGCTCAACATCGCGGCCGCGAGCCATGGAAGTATTCGTTTGAGCAACATCTTGTTTCCCTTTCGATGGGCGGTGCCGAAAGCACTCCGTCATTGTGAGAGGCTAGGCACCGCGATTGGTTCAGCGACCTTCACTCAACGCGCGAAGGGCCGCGAGGGTTCACTTCGGCGCAGACGCCGCCGACGCGGGTGACTGCGGCTCGGTAGCCGACGCGGCCGCGTCCGCCGGATCGGCAGCGTCCGGCGATGGCGATTCAGGCGCGTCCCCGTCGAACACCAGGCTGTTGCGACGCTGCAGGTAGGCATCGCGAATGAAGGTGTACTTGTCGAGTGCGATGTCGTCGATCACCTCGCTCGCGCCGAGCAGCTTCGCACGCGTGTTGATGATCTGCAGCCCGACCACGCCGAACTGGTAGCGGCCATCGCTGACGTACAGCGCCGGCGATGCCGAGCGATCGAGCGGCATCGCGATCGTGTCGCGCACCGTCGAAGGGCCGATCAGCGGCCAGACCAGGTAGG